>NZ_QQWV01000001.1:0-190399 GCF_003951715.1 Sphingomonas sp. ABOLH
CCGCCGCCCCTGCCCCCGACCGCCCCGACAAAGGAATAGTATCATGAGCGAACTCAAGACCGCCCCGACCGCGACCACCACCGGCACGATCGACACGATCAAGGACAAGGCCGCGACCGCCGCCCACGCCACCAGCGACGCCGCGCACGACGCCGCCAAGCGCGCCTCCGAAGTCGCCCATGACGCGAGCCAGCGCGCGGCCGATACGATCGAGGCGAACCCGCTCGCCGTCCTCGCGGGCGGCCTGGCGCTCGGCGCCGTCGTCGGCGCGCTGCTGCCGCGCACCGCACAGGAGACCAAGGCGCTCGCCCCGCTCGGCAAGAAGCTGTCGGCCGCCGCCACCGCCGCCGCGACGACCGCCCGCGACGTGGGCAAGGAACAGCTCGCCGCCGCGCTGCCCAGCAAGGACGGCGCGAAGGAACAGCTGCGTTCGGTCTTCTCGAACGTGGTACAGGCCGCGACCGACAGCGGGAAAAGCGCCATCAAGGGCTGATCCGCATCGCGGTCCGCAACTTATGGGTTGAAGGGTGCGCCCCGTTCGCTATGCGACGGGGCGTATCCTTTTTTGCACTGCGGGAACGACCATGAGCAAACTCCACCTCGTCTTCGGCGGCCGCGTCTCCGATCCGCGCACGCTCGACTTCGCCGACCTGAAGGCGATCGACGTCGTCGGCATCTTTGGCGACTATGCCAGCGCCGAAAAGGCATGGCGCGCCGCGGCACAGCGGACCGTCGACGATGCCGAGATGAAATATGTGGTGGTCCACCTTCACCGCCTGCTCGAGCCGGAACTGCCGGCGGCGTAAGGGGTCTCGCTACCCTACCCGTTCAGTTCGAGCAGCTTCGAGCGAAGTCGAGAAGCGTCCGTCGAGAACCCGGTCGTTTGAAGCACCCCCTTCTCGACTTTGGTTCTCGACAGGCTCGAACCTACGCTCGAAGCAAACGGGATTGGCAGTAGGGTGAAGGGCGAAGCCTAACCCTCTCCGCGACGCCCGCCCCAGCGCCACACCAACAACGGCCGCAACAGCACCATCCCGGCAATAAACCCGCCGACATGCGCCGCGCCGGCGATCGGCATCTCGCTGCCCGCGCTCGACCAGCCGATGAACAGGTTCAGCGCGGTCCAGAAGACGCCCAGCCAGATCGCATGGACCACATGCGCCGGGATCGGTCCGATCGGCTTGGCCTTCCCCCCGCCGAACAGCAGCGCATAGGCCCCGATCAATGCGGAGATCGCGCCGCTCGCCCCGATCATCGGCGCGGGTGATGTCGGCCCGGCCAGCCACTGTGCCGCGATCGACGCATAGGCCCCGACCAGCAGCAGTACCAGGACGCCACGCAACCCCACCGCGCGCTGCGTCGGCGTACCCACGATCGCCAGGCTCAGCAGGTTGAACGCCAGATGCAGCCACCCGTCATGGATGAACGCCGCGGTGATCGGCGTCAGCCACACCGGAAAGAACGAGGCGAACCCCTCGATCGACGCCGGGTCGCTCGTCATCCGCAACGGTACGAAGCCCGCCGCGATCGACGCGCTCCACACGCCACCGGTAAGGATCAGCCACCCGCTGACGATCGCAATCAGCCCGCCGATCGTCAGGATCGCCGGTGACGGACGCCGTTCGAACATGGCGGCTTAGATGAACTCGATCTTCGAAATCTGATAATAACGGTCGCCCGACGGCACCGTCACCTCGACATCGTCGTCGACCTTGCGCCCGATCAGCGCGCGGCCCATCGGCGAATTGTACGAGATGCGACCCGACTTGGCGTCCGCCTCGGTCTGGCCGACGATCTGATAGGTGATCGCCTTGTCGTCCTCGTCGAGCAGCGTCACGGTCGCGCCGAACACGACCTTGTCGCCCGACAGGTCCTTCGGATCGATCACCTGCGCGCGGGACAGCTTGTCCTCGATATCGGCGATCGACGCCTCGATCTGACCCTGCCGTTCCTTCGCCGCATGATATTCGGCATTTTCCGACAGGTCGCCATGGGCGCGCGCTTCCTCGATCGCGTCGATGATCTGCGGCCGTTCCACCTTCAGCTGCTTGAGGTGCGCCGTCAGGCGATCATAGCCCTCCTGCAACATCGGCATCTTTTCGACCGTCGCCATCGCGCGCGCGTCCCTTTTGTCATTACCCCCGCCACACGGACGGGCCTCCCTGCCCGTCCGCGCGCAACATTCCGCTGATGGGGATCAGTTGTGCGATTGCGAATAATAGGACTGCAACGGCCGCACTTCAAGGGACCGGGCACCCAGCGCCTGAATGGCTTGCGCCACAGCGACGCTCGCCGGCGCCGTGGTGAAATAGGGCACCTTCTGCGACTGAGCCGACGCGCGGATCGATTCGGAGTCCTTCAGCGACTGCCACCCTTCGGTGGTGTTGAAGATCATCGCGATATCGCCGTCGAAGATCTTGTCGACGATATGCGGACGACCCTGCGCCACCTTGTTTACACGCTCGACCGGCACGCCGTTCTCGGCAAGATAATCGGCGGTTCCGCTGGTCGCGACGATCCTGAAGCCCAGCTCGACCAGTAACTGCACGCCCGGCAGGATCACCGGCTTGTCGCTTGATTTCACCGACACGAACACCGTGCCGCTCTTGGGCAGGACGATGTTCGCGCCCATCTGTGCCTTGGCGAAAGCCGTGGCGAAATCGCTGTCGATCCCCATGACTTCGCCGGTCGACTTCATTTCCGGCGACAACACCGGATCGACGCCGGGGAAGCGGCCCCACGGGAATACCGCTTCCTTGACCGCGACGTGATCGATGTCCCGATCGATAGTCGGCAGGGTGGCCAGCTTCTCGCCCGCCATCACCCGCGCCGCGATTTTGGCGACCGGCGTGCCGATCGCCTTGGCGACGAACGGCACCGTGCGGCTGGCGCGCGGATTGACCTCGATCAGATAGACCTTGCCGTCCTTGACCGCGAACTGGATGTTCATCAGCCCCTTCACGCTCAACGCCTTGGCCAGCGCCACCGTCTGCCGCTCGATCTCGGCGATGACGTCGGCGCCCAGCGAATAGGGCGGCATCGAACACGCGCTGTCGCCCGAATGGACGCCCGCTTCCTCGATATGCTGCAGCACGCCGGCGACCACGACATCGTCGCCATCGGCGATCGCATCGACATCGACTTCGATCGCGTCGCGCAGATACTGGTCGATCAAAACGGGGGAGTCCCCCGACACCTGCACCGCCGTTTGGATATAGTCGTCGAGCTGCTGGAGCGAGTCGACGATCTCCATCGCGCGTCCGCCCAGCACATAGCTCGGCCGCATCAGCACCGGATAGCCGATCCGCTCGGCGATCACCGCCGCCTCGTCGCGGCTGCGTGCCAGGCCGTTGGCCGGCTGGAGTAGGCCCAGCGACGTGACCAGATCGGCGAACCGCTCGCGATCCTCGGCCAGGTCGATTGAATCCGGCGTGGTGCCCAGGATCGGGATACCGGCCGCTTCCAGCGCGCGGGCGAGGTTCAGCGGCGTCTGCCCGCCGAACTGCACGATCACCCCGACCAGCTCACCCTTCGACGCCTCGACATGCAGGATTTCCAGCACGTCCTCGGCGGTCAGCGGTTCGAAATACAACCGGTCCGACGTGTCGTAATCGGTCGATACCGTTTCCGGGTTGCAGTTGACCATGATGGTCTCGAACCCGGCATCGCTCAGCGCGAAGCACGCATGGCAGCAGCAATAATCGAACTCGATCCCCTGCCCGATCCGGTTCGGCCCGCCGCCCAGGATGACGATCTTCTTGCGATCCGACGGCTGGCTCTCGTCCTCCGGCTCGCCGAAGGTCGGCGCTTCGTAGGTCGAGTACATATACGGCGTCTTCGCCTCGAACTCGGCGGCGCAGGTGTCGATCCGCTTGAATACCGGCCGCACGCCCAGCTTGTGCCGATGTTGACGCACCTCGTCCTCGGTCACGCCGCCGGTCATCATCTTGACGACCTCGTGGATCAGGCCGGACCCGCGCTGGATACCGCGTTCCATGCCGCGCAGATTGGCCGATTGCAGCGCCAGCCATGCCAGACGCTTGTCCGAAAAGCCCATTGCCTTCAGGCGACGCATCCCCGCCGCGTCCTGCGGCAGGCCGTTGGTGCAAACTTCGCTTTCGGCCGCGACGATTTCCGCCATGCGTTCGAGGAACCACGGGTCGTATTTGGCGATGGCGTGCACTTCGGCGACGGTGAAGCCTTCGCGCAGCGCCTGCGCCGCGACCAGCAGCCGGTCGGGCGTGGCGACGGCCAAAGCCGCCTCGATCTCCGCACGCGGCGCGCCGACCAGCCGGTCGACCTGGTTGAAGCCCGACAGCCCGGTCTCGAGGCCGCGCAGCGCCTTCTGCATCGATTCATGGATGTTGCGGCCGATGGCCATGACCTCGCCGACCGACTTCATCGCCGTCGACAGCACCGCCTGCGACCCCTTGAACTTCTCGAAGGCGAAGCGCGGAATCTTGGTGACGACATAATCGATCGTCGGTTCGAACGACGCCGGCGTAGCACCAGTGATGTCGTTGGTGATCTCGTCGAGCGTATAGCCGACCGCCAGCTTCGCCGCGACCTTCGCGATCGGAAAGCCCGTGGCCTTCGACGCCAGCGCCGACGACCGCGACACGCGCGGGTTCATCTCGATGACGATCAGGCGGCCGTCCTTCGGATTGACCGCGAACTGTACGTTCGAACCCCCTGTTTCCACACCGATTTCCCGGAGAACCGCGATCGATGCGTTGCGCATGATCTGGTATTCCTTGTCGGTCAGTGTCAGCGCCGGGGCGACCGTGATCGAATCTCCGGTGTGCACGCCCATCGGATCGACATTCTCGATCGAACATACGATGATGGCATTGTCCGCACGGTCGCGGACCACCTCCATCTCATATTCCTTCCACCCTAGCAGCGATTCCTCGATCAGCACCTCGGTGGTCGGCGACGCGTCCAGCCCTTCGCGGACGATCTTCAGAAACTCGTCGCGGTTATAGGCGACGCCGCCGCCGGTCCCGCCCAGCGTGAAAGACGGGCGGATGATCGCCGGCAGCCCGACATGCTCCAACCCGGCCAGCGCCTCCGCCTCGCTATGCGCGATATGGCTGCGCGCGGATTCGAGGCCGATCTTCTCCATCGCGACCTTGAACTTCTGACGGTCCTCGGCCTTGTCGATCGCCTCCGCATCGGCGCCGATCATCTGCACGCCGAACTTTTCCAGCGTGCCGTCATTGGCCAGCGCCAGCGCGGTGTTCAGCGCCGTCTGCCCGCCCATCGTCGGCAGCACCGCATCGGGGCGCTCCTTCTCGATGATCTTGGCCACGACCGCCGGGGTGATCGGCTCGACATAGGTCGCGTCGGCCAGTTCCGGATCGGTCATGATCGTCGCGGGGTTGGAGTTGACGAGGACGATGCGATAGCCCTCCTCCTTCAACGCCTTGATCGCCTGCACGCCCGAATAATCGAACTCGCAAGCCTGGCCGATGACGATCGGCCCCGCGCCGATGACGAGGATGGACGAAATGTCGGTGCGTTTTGGCATAGTTAGTCCTCGAACGGCGGCCCGCCGATCACACCAATGATCGCGGAATATTCAGGGTTGAATGCGCGAACCAGCTTGGCCGCGTCATCGTAAGTCAAACGGTGAAACTCGACGGCGACTTCGCCTTCTTCCGGCCGCGCTTCGATCCGGTCCGGCTCGACACCAGCATCGCGGAAGTCCGCAAGTGCAGCGTCGATACATTCCGGTTTGATGCGAAAGCGCATTCCGTCGGGTCTCGCCTAATTCTTCATCATCCCCACGAACCGCTCGAACAGATAGAAGCTGTCCTGCGGACCGGGCGACGCTTCGGGATGGTACTGCACGCTAAACGCACGACCGCCGTCAACTTCGATGCCGGCATTCGAACCATCGAACAGCGATACATGCGTCTCCACCACGCCGTCCGGCAGGCTGTCGCGTTCGACCGCGAAGCCGTGGTTCATGCTCGTGATCTCGACCGCACCGTCCGACAGCCGCTTGACCGGATGGTTCGCGCCGCGATGCCCCTGATGCATCTTGGTGGTCTTTGCACCCACAGCGAGTCCAAGGAGTTGGTGCCCCAGACAGATGCCGAACAACGGCTTGCCGGTATCCAGCAGCTTCCGGATCACCGGCACCGCATATTCGCCGGTTGCCGCGGGATCCCCCGGACCGTTCGACAGGAAGATGCCGTCCGGGTTCGCCGCCATGACCTCTTCATAGGTCGCGGTGGCGGGTAGCACGGTTACTTCAGCACCCGCGTGAACAAGGTTGCGGAAGATATTGCGTTTGCTGCCATAATCGATCGCAACGACATGCGGGCGCGAATCGCGTTTCGCGACACCTTCGCGACCTTCCGCGTGCGTGCTGTCGTCATAGCCCTTGCCCAGATGCCAAGCCCCGCCGGCCCAGCCATAATGCGTCTCGCACGACACGGTCTTGGCAAGGTCCATGCCCTCCAGCCCAGGCCATGCCTGTGCCTGCGCCAGTAGCGCCGGAATATCGAACTCGCCGCTCGCCGAATGCGCGATCACCCCGTTCGGCGCCCCGCCCTCCCGGATCCGCCGGGTCAGCGCCCGCGTATCGATGCCCGCAAGACCGATCCGGTTGTGCCGCGCCATCCAGGCATCAAGGTGTTCATTCGAACGGAAATTCGACGGCGCCGTCACGTCCTCGCGAACGATCATGCCCAGCGCGTGCGGGTCGTTCGCCTCGACGTCGTCGACATTGGTGCCGACGTTACCGATGTGCGGGAAGGTGAAAGTGATGATCTGCCCGGCAAAGGACGGATCGGTCATGATCTCCTGATAGCCGGTCATCGCAGTGTGGAAGCACACCTCACCGACCGCAGCGCCTTCCGCGCCGAAGCCACGGCCCCACAGCACGTCGCCATTGGCAAGGACAAGAACCCCGGTAGCTCCTTCGGGCATGGCGAATGGCTTGGCGTCGGCCATGATGGGCGGGCACTCCTCGGGTTTGTCTGATGATGTCGCTAAGCGGTGGCGGCTAGTCCCAACCCCGCGTCGCGTCAATCCTGTGATCGCGCATCGATTGCGGCTATGGGTATTCGCTTATCCAAACGAACGACATCGGAACCGCCATGATTCGCGATACCATCAAGGACGCCCTCGTCACCGCCATGAAGGGCGGCGATAAGGAGACGACCGCCACGATCCGCCTGATCCAGTCGGCGATCAAGAACCGCGATATCGAGGCACGCACCGGCAAGGCGCCTGAGAGCGACGACGCGCTGGTGGTCGAAGTGCTGCAGAAAATGGTGAAGCAGCGCCGCGAATCGATCGAGATGTACGAGAAGGGCAACCGTCCCGAACTCGCCGCCAGCGAAGCGCGCGAAGTCACCGTCATCGAACGCTTCCTGCCCGCCCCGATGGACGAGGCGCAGACGGCGGCGGCGATCGAGGCGATCAAGGTCGATCTGGGCGCCAGCGGCATGAAGGACATGGGCCGCGTGATGGCCGAACTGAAGTCGCGCCACGGCAGCGAACTTGACATGAGCAAGGCTAGCGCGGCGGTCAAAGCGGCGCTAAGCTGAACAGCCGATAGCGGGCACGCGAGCCACAGGAAGCCATGACCCTATCCCCCCAGTTCCTTGACGAGTTGCGCACCCGCACGACCCTGTCGGCGCTGGTCGGCAAGTCGGTGAAGCTCCAGCGCTCGGGCAACGAGTTCAAGGCGTGCTGCCCGTTCCATACCGAGAAGACGCCGAGCTTCTGGGTCAATGACGACAAGGGCTTCTACCATTGCTTTGGCTGCGGCGCGCACGGCGATGCGATCCGCTGGATGACCGACCAACGCGGCCTGCCCTTCATCGACGCGGTGAAGGAACTGGCCGCCGCCGCCGGCATGGAGATGCCGGCGCAGGATGCGCGCTCGGCGCGGCAGGCGGAACGCGCCAAGGGGCTGCACGAGTTGATGTCCGATGCGCAGGGCTGGTTCGCGGACCGGCTGGGCGACGAAGGCGGCATCGCCCGCGACGCTCTCGCCAAGCGCGGGATCAAGCCGGAAACCGCCCGTGCGTTCGGCATGGGGTTCGCCCCCGATGCCCGTGGCCGATTGAAGGCCGCGCTGGCGTCCTACGGCGACCCGATGCTGGTCGAATCGGGCATGCTGATATCGGTCGAGGGCAAGGAGCCGTACGACCGGTTCCGCGGCCGGCTGATGATCCCGATCCGCGACGCGCGTGGCCGGACGATCGCGTTCGGCGGGCGTATCCTCGGCGACGGCGAGCCGAAATATCTGAACTCGCCCGAAACCCCGCTCTTCGACAAGGGGCGGACGCTCTACAATATCGACCGTGCCCAGGCCGCCGCGCGCAAGGCGAAGCGGGTGATCGCGGTCGAAGGCTATATGGACGTCATCGCGCTGGCCCAGGCTGGTTTCGATGAAGTCGTAGCCCCGCTAGGCACCGCGCTGACCGAGCATCAGCTCGAACGGCTGTGGCGGATGGCCGACTGTCCGATCCTGTGCTTCGACGGCGACGCGGCCGGGATCAAGGCGGCGCGGCGCGCGGCCGAACGCGCGCTGCCGCTGCTGCAACCAGGCAAGAGCATTTCGATCGTCACCATTCCCGACGGCATGGACCCCGACGATCTGGTTCGTGCCGAGGGACCGCAGGCGTTCGAGGACCTGCTCGCCCGCCGCGAATCGCTATCCGATTTCCTGTGGCGGCTGGAGCTGGCGACGTTGCCGCCCGGCGCCGGCCCCGACGAGCGCGCCGCGTTCGAGCATGAACTGGCGCGCCTGGCGGGGACGATCACCCATGAAGGCATTCGCCGCGAATATTTCCGGACCTTCAAGGATCAGTTCTTCGCGCTGTTCGGGGCGAAGGACCGTCGCCTGCGCATCGTCGCGAACGACATGGCGGCGGCGGCCGACGTGCGGAAGGTTGATCTGGTCTTCGCGTTCCAGCGTGCCATCCTGATGGGCCTGATGCAGCATGTCGACGTGCTAAAGCGGCATTGCGAACTCGTCGCGCAGCTGCCGATCTTGAACGGGCAATTGCAGCGCTGGCGCAATCACTTGATCGACTTGGCGATCTATCGCAACGACCTGACCGAAAGCCTGCTGACCGACACGATCGCCGCCGACCGGCAGCTGGTCGACATGGCGCGACGGAACAAGGAAACCGATCTCGCCTTCAGCTTCTGGCTGCGCGGGACCGCTCCTGAGGTCGCCGAAACCGACCTGTTGCGGGTGATCCAGATCCTGGTCGACGAACAGGCGTGCCGCCGTGCGGAAAATGCTGCCGCCGAACGCTGTCGTCAGGACACGACCGAGCGGACCTTCGCCGAATATCAGCAGGCGCGGTCCGACCATGCGGCGGTGCAGGCCCGGATTCGTGACTGGATGGAGGAACTGGACGAGGCGGCTTGATCCCCCTTCGCCTCCCTCCCATATCCGGCGCATAGAATCGCCCGAAATCCACCCGTCGCACGCCGGATTGCACGCTGATTGCTTGCAAATCGCGCTGGCTCGGACAAAGACGACGGGTAAAATCGCGCGAACGACGCGCTGCGTAAAATTTCTTGAGGGTTATTGATGGCCAAGGCGAATGGTGGCGGCGACGACACGATCGATACCGGCGACGCGCCGCTGATCGACCTCAACGAAGGGTCGATCAAGAAGCTGGTCGCCCGCGCCAAGAAGCGCGGCTACATCACCGTCGACCAGCTGAACGAAATGCTGCCGCAGGATCAGATGACCTCGGAGCAGATCGAGGACATCATGTCGGCGCTGAACGACATGGGCGTCAACGTCGTCGAGAATGAAGACGCGGGCGAGGACGGCGAAGGCGAGGAACGCGCCAAGCAGGACGAGGACGGCGACGACGACTCGTCCGCCGATCAGGACGATTCCGCCGCCGCGTTCGAACCGGTCAAGAAGAAGGAAACCGTCGACCGGACCGACGATCCGGTGCGCATGTACCTGCGCGAAATGGGCGCGGTCGAACTGCTGAGCCGCGAGGGCGAAATCGCCATCGCCAAGCGGATCGAGGCCGGTCGCGACACGATGATCTTCGGCCTGTGCGAATCGCCGATCACCTTCAACGCGATCATCGGCTGGTCGACCGCCTTGAACGAAGGCACGATGCAGCTGCGCGAGATCCTCGATCTCGACGCGATGCTGTCGAAGGACCCGGCACCGGAATCGCTGTCCGACGACGAAGACGCCGACGACAATGGCGAAATCTCGTCGAAGAACGCCGGCCCCAGCTTCAAGGAAGAGGAAGAGCCCGAGGAAGCATCGGCCGACGAGGACGAGGACGGCGAACGCCGCGCCCCGCGTCCGAGCGATGATGATGACGAGGACAACACCCTCAGCCTCGCGCAGATGGAAGAACAGCTGAAGCCCCAGGCTTTGGAAAAGTTCGCCAACATCACCGCCATCTTCAAGAAATTCTCGAAGATGCAGTCGCAGCGTCTGGATGCGATGGCAGCCGGCGACGGGCTGAACGCGGCTGAGGAGCGCAAGTACCAGAAGCTGCGCGAGGAACTGACCGCCGAGGTCGAAAGCGTGCAGTTCCATCAGGCGAAGATCGAATATCTGGTCGATCAGCTCTATGCCTATAACCGTCGCCTGACGGCGCTGGGCGGGCAGATGCTGCGTCTCGCCGAGCGTCACAAGGTACCGCGCAAGGCGTTCCTCGACAGCTATGTCGATCACGAGCTCGACGAACAGTGGCTGACCTCGGTCGCAACGATCGACAAGAAGTGGAAGGCGTTCGCCGACAACGAAGGCGCCGCCGTCGACCGCATCCGCACCGAAATCGCCGAAATTGCGCAGCAGACCGGCATGGCGCTAAGCGAATTCCGCCGCATCGTGAACATGGTGCAGAAGGGCGAGCGCGAGGCGCGGATCGCCAAGAAGGAAATGGTCGAGGCGAACCTGCGCCTCGTCATCTCCATCGCCAAGAAATACACCAATCGCGGGCTGCAATTCCTTGACCTGATCCAGGAGGGGAATATCGGGCTGATGAAAGCGGTCGATAAGTTCGAATATCGCCGTGGCTACAAGTTCAGCACTTACGCGACCTGGTGGATCCGGCAGGCGATCACCCGCTCGATCGCGGATCAGGCGCGGACGATCCGCATCCCGGTCCACATGATCGAGACGATCAACAAGCTGGTGCGCACCAGCCGCCAGTTCCTGCACGAACAGGGCCGTGAGCCGACGCCGGAGGAGATGGCCGAGCGCCTCTCTATGCCGCTCGAAAAGGTTCGCAAGGTGATGAAGATCGCCAAGGAGCCGATCTCCCTCGAAACGCCGATCGGCGACGAGGAGGATTCGCATCTGGGCGACTTCATCGAGGACAAGAACGCGATCATCCCGGTCGATGCCGCGATCCAGGCGAACCTGAAGGAAACGGTCACCCGCGTCCTTGCCAGCCTGACCCCGCGTGAGGAACGCGTGCTGCGCATGCGGTTCGGCATCGGCATGAACACCGACCACACGCTGGAGGAAGTCGGCCAGCAGTTCAGCGTGACCCGCGAACGCATTCGTCAGATCGAGGCGAAGGCGCTGCGGAAACTCAAGCATCCGAGCCGCAGTCGCAAGATGCGTTCCTTCCTCGACCAGTAATCGACCGCCCCGGCCCTTACCAAAGTGCCGGGGCGCTTCGTTTCGGGACAGTTTCGATCCCGTTAATCCGCGCGTCATCGCGGTTAAAATAGCGGCAACCGTGTTCCTACGCGCTTGGGTTATCTATTGTCGGCATACCGGCTCCATCGACATCATGGGAGCCGGCGGTTGATAGTGGCAATTGCGAACAGGGATGGATGCGATACCGCGGAACGGCTGGCGCGGATCGTTCTCGCCGATGGCAGCGCCGGGCATGTCGCGCCCGACCGCCTGTCGCGAAACGATGCGCTGTTGCGCGATATCGCCGACGCGCTGCACCAGCTCTGCTCGCTTCACGGCCGCCATCCGGGCGTGGTCGATCATGCGGCGCGCGCCGACGTCCACCCGGCTGCCGCGCCATGGCTGGAACAGGCGGCTGCCGCATTTGCCGAGGAACGCGCCTATCTGATCCGCGTATCGGCCGCAGCAGGCCCGCCGCCGGGCACGCCGGGACAGGCTGCTGCGGAAGCGGCACTGGCGGCGCAGCGCCATGCGATCGACCTGCTGGCGCGATCGGGGCGGCCCGGCTGCGCGCTGGGGGCGGCCATCGCGGTGACGCTCGACTGGCCGGTGATCCGCCGGCCGCTGGACGCCGCGGCGATCCGGCTGGGGCTGGAGACAATCCCGCTCACGCTGCCGTCGCCCGCGCAGACGCTGCGCGTGATCGATCAGGTAACGGACGCGGCGCCGATCGAGCGCGCCATGACCTTCGGCCTGCAGCAATTGCTGGCCCAGCATCGCGGGCTGTGGGACCTGCTGCTCGCCCGGGCGGAAAGCCGCGGCTAGCGCCCGTTCGCTTCGCCGCCTATCGTCGCGGCCATGACGACACCACCGATGCGCTTCGAAGGAACCGAAGGATATGTCGCGACCGACGACCTGAAGGTCGCGGTCAATGCGGCAGTGACGCTGCGCCGTCCGCTGCTGGTCAAGGGCGAGCCGGGCACGGGCAAGACCGTGCTGGCGCAGGAGATCGCGCGGGCGATCGATGCGCCACTGATCGAATGGAACGTCAAATCGACCACCCGCGCGCAGCAGGGCCTGTACGAATATGACGCCGTGGCGCGGCTGCGCGACGGGCAGCTCGGCGACCCGCGCGTCCACGACATCGGCAACTACATCCGGCGGGGAAAGCTGTGGGACGCGTTCGTCAGCCCGACACTGCCGGTGCTGCTGATTGATGAAGTCGACAAGGCCGATATCGAATTCCCGAACGACCTGCTCCACGAACTCGATCGCATGGCGTTCGACGTCTATGAAACCGGCGAGCGGGTGACGGCGCGCGAGCGGCCGATCGTCGTCATCACATCGAACAACGAGAAGGAACTGCCCGACGCCTTCCTGCGCCGTTGCTTCTTCCACTATATCCGCTTTCCCGACCGGGCGACGATGCAGTCGATCCTCGACGTGCATTTCCCGGGTATCCAGCGCGTGCTGGTCAACCGCGCGCTCGATCTGTTCTTTGCGGTGCGCGAGACGCCGGGGTTGAAGAAGAAGCCGTCGACCAGCGAACTGATCGACTGGCTGAAACTGCTGCTACACGACGACATGCCGCTGGACGTGCTGGCGTCGCATGATCCGAGCAAGGCGATCCCGCCGCTGCACGGTGCGCTGCTGAAGAACGAGGCGGATGTGATGCTGTTCGAACGGCTCGCCTTCCTGCACCGGCGCACGGGCGGCTGACATCGGCCAGGCCGTTGCCATGACGCGACGATGCGTGGTCGGAAGATTTCGTTAACCACGATCGCCAACCGATCGGTCACCATCGCGGTCGCACTATGGCGCCATGTTCGGTTCGCTTGTCCGGGGCCTGTTGCTCCTCGTCTTTGCCGGTGCCGCCAGTTTCCCGCTCGGGGCACGTTCACTGCTCGATTATGTCGGGCAATGCGTTCCCTTCGCGCGGGCCGCGTCGGGTGTGGAAATCTACGGCGATGCCTGGACATGGTGGGATCAGGCCAATGGACGCTATCCGCGTGGCCACACGCCGAAGGTCGGCGCGGTCCTGACCTTTGCCAGGACGTCCCGCCTCCCGCTCGGCCATGTCCTCGTCATCAGTCGGGTCGTCGAACCGCGCGTGGCAATGGTGACGCATGCCAACTGGTCGCGGATCAACGGGGTGCGCGGCGGCGTAGAACAGGACGTGACGGTGTTCGACGTTTCGCCGAAGGGCGACTGGACGCAGGTGAAGGTCTGGTATCGTGATTCGCAAGGACTGGGCAGTTCGGTCTATCCGACGCACGGCTTCATCTACGGCCCCCGTCCCGCCACCGAACTGAGCAGCGCGGCGCCCGACTATGTCGGGTCGCTGATCGACGCCTATGCCCGCTGAGGGCGTGACGACTGGATACTCGCTCGGCTAGACCCGCGCCCGGGGGGATGGGCATGCGGCGGGAACATTGGCTCTGGATCGTCGGGATCGCGCTGGCGGGACTGGTCCTGCGCTGTTTTGCGGCGCGGGGCGGGCTTTGGCTAGACGAAGCATGGTCGGCAGTCTTCGCGCAGGAAGTGGCGACGCCGGCGGGCGTGCTGTTCCAGATCAATCACGACAACAACCACCATCTGAATACGCTGTGGCTCCAACTGGTCGGTCCGGCAGCACCACCGATCCTCCAGCGCGCCCTTTCCATAGTCAGCAGCTCCGCGACCATCGTCGTTGCCGCAGCGATCGCTGCGCGACGCGGGCCAGCACCGGCAATCTGCGCGGCCGTCGCGTTCGCCGTCGCGCACTTCCTGCTGACCTATGGCGCGGAGGCGCGCGGCTATGCCCCGATGCTACTCGCCTGCGTTTCCGCCATCGCCATCATAGATGGCTGGTTGGCCGATCCCACACGGCCGAAGCCGTCGAGCGCCTTGACGATTGCCGCCCTGCTCGGCTGCCTTGCCCAGGCGACGATGATGTTTGCGCTTGTGATCCTGACATTATGGGTCACGGTGGAACGATGCCGCAATGCAGGCTGGCGCAAAGGATTGCCCGACACCATCGCCCTGTTCGCTCCGGCGGCGGCGGTCGCTGTCCTGCTGGTTGCCGGCGCGTGGGCTGCCGCGGCTGGAGGCGGCGGGTTCCATATCGGCAATCGCGAGCCGCACGACTGGCTCAAATGGTCCGATGCGATGCGCCAGCTGCTTGCCGGCATGTTCGGCGCCACAATCCTGGCCGTGCCGCTCCTCTATCTGGCGCGCGGCACGAGCGACCGGCTGGCGACGCTTGCGCTGATCGCCTGCGCACTGCCCTTGGCGGTCGCGCTCCTCGCGCTGCCGAATAGCGGTGCTGCGCGCTATTATGCCGTCGTCGTCCCGCCCCTGCTGTTGCTGACCGTCATCATCCTGCCGATGGCATGGAATCATCCTGTAAAGCGGTGGATTGCCGCAGCTATCTCGCTCACCTTCCTCCTCACCGCAGCAGTCGCCGACAGGGCAATAATCCGCAACCTGCGCGGCGACCCCGGCCGGGCGGTCGCGACCCTGGCACGCGTCGCGCCGGGCGGGGCCATCGTATCGGTCGACTATAGCCGGTCCAGCGCAATCCTGATCGCCGCCGCTCGCTCGCAACGCTATTCCCTGACCGTCGCCGAAACCGCCTGCCCGCCCGCCCGCTTTCATCTCGTCGAACGCGATGGCGACACGCGCTTCCCCGACCGGCCATTCTGGTGCGGCCGCACCTATCGCGAGATCGCGCGCGGCGACCCCGCCGGGCTTTCGGGTACGCACTGGCGGTTGTACGGGGCGATGCGGTAACCTGCCGCGATGTTCCATTCCTTCGTCGAAGCGCTGCGGCGCACCGGCATGTCGGTCGGTATCCGCGAACAGCTCGTCCTGATCGAAGCGATCGATCGCGGCGTCATCGAACCGACGATCGACGCCTTCTACCACCTCGCCCGCGCGACGTTCGTGAAGGACGAGGCGATGGTCGACCGGTTCGACCGTGCCTTTGGCGAAGTGTTCGGCGGCATCACCTCGCCCTCTGGAGTCGACCCGGTCGCGATCCCGGCGGACTGGTTGCGGGCGGTGGCGGAGCAATATCTATCACACGAACAGATGGCTAAGATCGCGGCGATCGGCGATTGGGATCAGCTGATGGAGACACTCCGTCAGCGCCTTGCCGAGCAGGACGAGGCACATCATGGCGGATCGAAATGGATCGGCACCGGCGGGACCAGCCCGTTCGGCCATGGCGGCTATAACCCCGAAGGCATTCGCATCGGTGGCGAGAGCCGGCATCGCCGGGCGGTAAAGGTCTGGGAACGGCGCGAGTTTCGCAACCTCGACAACGACCGTGAGCTGGGCACCCGCAACCTGAAGGTCGCTCTGCGCCGCCTGCGTCGCTTCGCGCGGGAGGGGAACGCCGACGAACTAGACCTCGATACAACCATTGCCGACACTGCACGGCGCGGCTGGCTCGACGTCGCGATGCGTCCGGCGCGGCGCAATGCGGTGAAGCTGCTGCTGTTCCTCGATGTCGGCGGGTCGATGGACCCGTTCATCGAGCAGGTCGAGGAGTTATTCTCCGCCGCCACCGCCGAGTTTCGGCATCTCGAATTCTTCTATTTTCACAATTGTATCTATGAAGGGGTGTGGCGCGACAATCGGCGGCGCTTTGCCGAACGCCAATCGACCTCCGAGCTGCTGCGGACCTATGGCCCCGACTATCGACTGGTCGTGGTGGGTGATGCGGCGATGAGCCCCTATGAGATCGTCCATCCCGGCGGGTCGGTCGAACACCATAATGATGAAGCGGGCGCCGTATGGCTGCAACGCCTGACCGCGCATTGGCGGTCGGCGGCATGGATTAACCCGGCACCCGAAGCGCATTGGGGCTGGACCCAATCCACTCAGCTGATCCGCGACCTGTTTGCCGGACGAATGTATCCGCTGACGATCGACGGACTGGAGGCAGCGATGCGCGAGCTATCGCGCCGTCGCTGATCAGAAGCGGTCGATCGCCCGGTGGAGGCGACGCAACGTCGTCGGATCGCCAACCGGCGCGAGCGCAGCCTCGGCCGCCAGCGTCATCAGCCGCACCGCGCCGAAGCTGGCGGCAAGCCCTTTCAGCCGGAACGCCGCCCCCGCCCATTGCTCGCCGGTCGCGCTTTCCATCGTGGCCAGCACCCGCCGCGCGCTGTCGATGAACGCTCCGCGCAGCTCGGCGATCAGCAGCGGCTCGTCGCCTACCGCCGCCGCCAGCGTCGCATCGATCGCACCGGGATCATAAGCCATGGAATCGTCATAGTGCGAACGGGGTTAATGGATTCTTACCCGGCTGTCGCTGCCCCCTCGATCGTGTTAGACGCAGGCCATGAACGGGGGTTCGAACAACGGGCTGCAACAGCATCGCCACGACGCCGACGACGGGTTCACGGCACCGCATGCCGTGACCGACGACACTCAACATTGGCTGGCAGAGGCGTTTCCGGATGCCGAACCGATCCGACGCAACTGGATCGGCCCTTCGATTGCCGGACTGGTCGTGGTCGCATGGATCGGCGGCATGCTGGCATGGAGCGCCCCCTCCCTCCCCGCGCTCGGGCCGATCGGCATGGCGTCGTTCATCGCTGCGCTATGCGTGCCGCCGATGCTGGTCGGTATCGGCTGGCTGCTGCTACGCCGCAACAGCCGCAGCGAAGCCCGTCGCTTCGCCGCGACCGCGCAGTCGATGCGCGCCGAAGCCTTTGCACTCGAACAGGTGCTGGAATCGGTCCGCCGAACCCTCGCCGAATCGCGCGCGGAGGTGGTCGAGCAGAGTGCGTCACTGATGATGCTGGGCGATGCCGCCACCGGCCGGCTGCGCGGCATCAGCGCCGATATGCGCGAACAGATCGCGGCGATCGGCGAAACGACCGCGACACTCGACCGCATGAGCCAGACCACCGAACAGCGTCTGGCCACCGTCCTCGCCACCCTGCCGCGGGCGCATTCGGAAACGGCGGAACTGGCCGCGCTGCTCGACGCGACCGGCCTGACCGCCAGCGAACGGGTCGCCGCGCTCGACGCGCAGCTCGCGAACGTGGCCCAGCAGTCGCGCGAAGCGGACGAGCTTGCCGGGGGCGCTGCCCAACGCCTTGCCGCGCACATGAACCGGATGGAGGCGACCAGCGAAAGCGCCGGTGCCCGTCTGGAAAGCGTCATCGCCACCATGTCCGGCGCGATCGATGCGGTGCTCGACCGTGCTGCCGCCGCCATCGACGAATCGCGCAAGGCGATCACCGCGCAGGGCGACGCGACCATCGCGATGATCGAGGCGAACGGTTCGGCGATCGAACGCGCCGGCCGCGAAGGCGCCGAGCAACTCGCCACCCGCGTCGCCCAGATCGACGGTTCGATCCGCAGCCTTGCCGCCCAGCTGGACGATCGCCGCCGGGACAGCGAGGCATTGCTCACTCTGCTCAATGACGGCCTGTCGGGTGTCGACGAACGGTTCGACGTGCTGCGCACGACCGGCGTCGAACGTGCGCAGGCGGTTGCCGGATCGGTCGGCGCGCTGACCCAGGTCGCCGATGCGTTGGCGGAAGCGCTGGCCAATGGCGACGACACCGCCCGCCGGGTGATCGCCACGGCGGAAGAGGTGCTGACCGCACTCGACGCCGCCGCGCGCGAAATGGACGAGACCCTGCCGGGGGCGCTCGACCGGCTCGACGCCCGGATCGCCGACAGCCGCGCAGTGGTTGCCGGGTCGAAGCCTGAATTGCTGGCCCTCGTCACCGCCGCCGAGAGCACCCATGACGCCATCGAGGCGATTGCCGGCGTGGTGGCGATGCAGCGCGACACGCTGTCGACCGTGCAGCAGTCGCTGCTCGACACGCTCGACCGGGGCGCGGAGCGGATCGAGGGCGTCCGCACCATCGTTGACGATACCATCGCGACGACCGTCCGCTTTGCAGAGGACGCCGCGCCCCGCCTGTCGGAGGCGATGCTGCGCATCCGCGACACCGCCGAAGCGGCCAGTCAACAGGCGCGCGATACGCTGGCCAAGGTCTTGCCTGACGCCGCCCGCGATCTGGAGACACAGGGCGCCCGCGCGCTCGCGAATGCCGTCGACAATGCCGTGACCGCGCAGGTGGCCGAGCTTTCGACCATCGCGAACCATGCGGTTGCTTCGGCGATCGAGGCGTCCGAACGGCTGTCGCGGCAGATGCTCGACATCGCGGATACCAGCAAGCAGTTGGACGAACGCATCGCCGCTGCCCGTGCCGAGCGCGAAGCGGCGGACAGCGATCAATTCTCGCGCCGGGTGTCGTTGCTGATCGAAGCGATGAACTCCGCCGCGATCGACATTGCCCGTTCGCTGTCGACCGATGTGTCGGACACGGCATGGGCCGCCTACCTCAAGGGTGACCGAGGGGTCTTCACCCGCCGCGCGGTCCGCCTGATCGACAGCGCGCAGGCGCGTGAGATCGCGTCGCTGTACGATCAGGACGACGGCTTCCGCGATCAGGTGAACCGCTACATCCATGATTTCGAAGCGATGCTGCGCCACATCCTGACCCTTCGCGACGGATCGCCGATGGGTGTGACCTTGCTGTCGTCGGATATGGGCAAGCTCTACGTGGTGCTGGCGCAGGCGATCGAGCGGTTGCGGAGCTGAGGCTCAGGCTCATCACCAATCACCACCGTTCAGTTCGAGCAGCTTCGAGCCTGTCGAGAAGCGTTTGTCGAGAACGCCGTAGTTTGGGGCAACCCCTTCTCGACTACGGTTCTCGACAAGCTCGAACCTGCGCCCGAAGCAAACGGCTGAAGGGTTCATACAAACGAGCGCGGATGACACGCTACGCTCAAAAGCCGCCCTCAGCGATAGAAATCCAGCATATCCGCCGTCACCCATCCGAACACGAAGTTCAGATAGAAGATCGCGAACAGCACGGTCGCGACGATGGTCGTCCGCCACGCCATCCGCCCGAAACTGAACCCCGCCGGCGCGCTGTCGGCCTGTCCCGGCACCGGGGGTTCGCCCGCTTCATGCGTCGTGCGAACCCCGAACGGCAGGACCAGGAACATGGCGAACACCCAGAAGAGCAGGTAGATCGCCAGCGCCGACTGCCATGCCATGTCGGTCAGGCCGGGATGATGAGGACGTCGACGACCGGCTTCTTGCCCGTCCAGCGCGTCGCGACGCGGCGAACCGCCAGACGGATCGCCTCGGGCAGCTTGGACCGCTCGCGCCCCTTCGACGCGACAGCCTCCACCGCGGCATCGACCGCTTCCTCGAGAAAGGGTTCGCGATCTTCCTCGACCGGCACGCCCTGCACGCGGATCTGCGGTTCGCCGATCAATTGCCCGCGCCGGTCGACCGCCACCGCCACCGACATGTGGCCATAGGCCGCCAGCTTGCGCCGTTCGTTGATCGTCGTGCCGTCGGCGGGCAGGATGACGTCGCCATCCAGCGCCAGACGCCCGACGACCGCGTTGCCGACCTTGACCGGATTGCCCGGGGCCAGGCGCACGATGTCGCCATTGGTCTGGACCAGCGTCTGCTTGATCCCTTGCGACAGGCCGAACCGGGCATGTTCCATCAGGTGCCGCATTTCGCCATGCACCGGCATCAGCACCTTGGGCCGCAGCCAGCCATAGAGCTTGGCCAGTTCCGGTCGGCCCGGATGGCCCGACACGTGCACATGCGCCTGCCGGTCGGTGATCATCTCGATCCCGGCCGCGGCCAGCTGGTTCTGGATTCGGCCGATCGCGACTTCGTTGCCCGGAATCTGCTTCGACGAGAAGATGACCCGGTCGCCGGCTTCGAGGCTCAGCTGATGTTCGCGGTTCGCAATGCGTGCCAGCGCGGCACGCTGCTCGCCCTGTCCACCGGTTGCGATGATCAGCACCTGATCGCGCGGCAGCCGCATCGCGGTGTCAAAATCGACCGTCTGCGGGAAATCCTTCAGATAACCGGTGGCCTTCGCGACCTTCAGGATTCGGTCGAGCGAACGGCCCGCCACGCAGACCTTGCGGTTGGTATCGCGCGCCACTTCGCCCAGCGTGTGCAATCGCGCCGCGTTCGACGCGAAGCTGGTGACCATCACCCGCCGCCCCTGCGCCGACGAGATCTGCTTGAACAACCCCTTTCGGACGTCCGCTTCCGAACCTGACGCTTCGGTATTGAAGACGTTGGTCGAATCGCAAACGAGCGCGAGAATGCCCTCGTCCCCGATCGCGGTAAGCTCTTCCGGCGTCGCGGGGGTCGCGACCATCGGTTGCGCATCCAGCTTCCAATCACCCGAATGAAAAACATTCCCATGCGGCGTGGAAATGACCAGCGAGGTCGATTCGGGGATCGAATGCGCCATCGGCACGAACTTCACGCCGAACGGCCCGACGTTCACGTTGCCGCCCAGGTGCACGATCTTCAGCTTCACCCGGTCGGCAATGCCTTCTTCGTCCAGCTTGCCCCGGATCAGCCCGGCGGTGAACGGCGTCGCATAGATCGGCACGCCCAGATCGGCGGCTAGATAGGGCAGCGCGCCGATATGGTCCTCATGCCCGTGGGTGATGACGATGCCGAGCAACTGGTCGCCGCGTTCCTCGATGAACTGGAGGTCGGGCAGCATCACGTCGATGCCCGGATAGGCCGGGTCGGCAAAGGTCACGCCGCAATCGATCATCAGCCACTTGCCGGCGGTGCCGTACAGGTTGACGTTCATGCCGATTTCGCCCGATCCGCCGAGCGCGACGAAGAGCAGTTCTTTCTTTGGTGTCACTCAATTTCTTTCAATGCCCGCGCCCATTCGCGGGTTCGGTTTGCTTCGTTATGGTGCTGTAGTGATATGGGTGCGGCGCCACAGCATCGCCAGTCCCGTGATGGTCAGGTCCTGTTCGACATGGTCGAACACCTGCGTATGTTTCTCGAAAAGGATCGCCAGACCGCCCGTGGCGATCACGCGGACCGGGCGGCCGATTTCCGCCTTCATCCGCGCGACCAGCCCCTCGATCATCGCGATATAGCCCCAATAGATGCCGATATGCATCTGATCGGCGGTGTTGCGGCCGATGACGCTTGTCGACACCGGTGCCTCGATCGCGATGCGCGGCAGTTTCGCCGCCGCCGTCACCAGCGCGTCGAGCGATAGGTTGATTCCCGGCGCGATGATGCCGCCCTTATAGGCGCCCGAATAATCGACGACATCGAACGTAGCCGCCGTGCCGAAATCCACGACGATCAGGTCACCGGGATGCGCCGCGTGCGCCGCGATTGCGTTCAACGCACGATCCGCGCCGACCGCATGCGGTTCCTCGACGTCGAGCGCGATGCCGTATGCCGCCGCGCCGCGTCCTGCCACCGCTGCCTCGACCCCGAAATATTTGATCGCCAGCACTTCGAGATTGTGGAGTGCGCGCGGGACGACAGTGCCGATGATGACGCCGGTCACGACCGAACGGTCGCGGCCGTCGAGCGCCAGCAACTGGCTGAGCCATACCGCATATTCATCGGCCGTACGGCGGGGATCGGTCGCGATGCGCCAGCGTGCGACGATCGCATCGCCATCGACCAGCGCAAACACGATATTGGTATTGCCGGCGTCGATCGCTAGCAGCATCGAATTTCCCCGCCATGCCCGCACGGCACGCTTCGTCCCGCGGTAGAGGGTCCGCCGACCGACGACAAGCTCTGCCGTCGAAGCTGACGCCGCAGGGCCAGGCAGCCTCGTTCAAGCAAAGACGTCACCCGCGTGGACCAGGATTACCACGCCATCGCCATCCAACAGGCGAAGCGCGCCATCGGAATCCAGCCCATCGAACCGTCCCTGCCGCTCGCCACCGTCCGGCAGACGGACCCGGAGCGGAGTGCCGCGGGGATGGGCGGATGCTTCCCACGCGTCGCGGATCATGGTCATCGCATGACCGCGCCACAGGTCCAGCCAAACTGCAAAACGATCGCGCAACAGGTCGAGCAACATCGCGGGGTCGGCGGCTACGCCATGCTCCAACAAGCTCGTCGTCGGGCGATCGGTCAGATGCGGGTGGCTCGCCAGATTAACCCCGAATCCGATCACGACGGCGTTACCGTCGCCGCGTTCCAGCAGAATACCTGACAACTTCGCGCCGCCGATCAACAAGTCGTTCGGCCATTTGATCGTTGCCAGCCCGGGCGCGACCGCTGCCACCGCCTCCGCCAGCGCAATCGCCGCAACGAGCGTCAGCGTTGGTGCCGGCGGATCGCCGGGCGCCAGCCGCACGATCGTGCTGGCAAACAAATTGCCCGCACCATCCGACCAGGGACGCCCGACCCGTCCCCGCCCGGCATTCTGGCGTTCCGCCCGCAACCAAATGCCTTCCGCGGCACCGGCCTGCGATGCGGCAAGGAGGTCGGCGTTGGTCGACCCCGTCTCGCCGATAACGCGAACCGTCAGAACAGCGCCCGCGCCGCGGCCAGCGACCATGCCGACAAGGGCGCGATCAGGAACAGGCTGACCGGCGAAATCACGATCGCCGCCGCCAGGGTCAGGCCACCTTCGACCAGCGCCGGCTCACGTCCGAAGGCCGGGGCCGGTTCGTCAAAATACATCGTCTTGACGACGCGCAGGTAATAGAAGGCACCGATGGTCGATGCGGCGATACCGATCACCGCCAGCGACAACAGGCCTGCCTGCACCGCGGCTTCGAACACCGCGTACTTCGCCCAGAAACCGAACAGCGGCGGGATGCCGGCGAGCGAGAACATAAAGATCATCAGCGCGAACGCCAGTGCCGGCCGCGTCCGCGACAGGCCTGCCAGGCTGGCAACCGTCTCGACCGGCTGGCCGTTCTCGTCGCGCATCTGCAGGACGATCAGGAACGACCCCAGCGTCATCACGATATAGACGGCGAGGTAGAACAGCACGCCCGCGACACCCTGCGCCGATCCGGCGGCGAGGCCGATAAGCGCGAAGCCGACATTGTTGATCGAAGAATAAGCGAGCAGCCGCTTGATGTTCCTCTGCCCGATCGCACCGACCGCACCGAGAATGATCGAAGCGAGCGCCGCAAAGATCACGATCTGGCGCCATTCGAGGACCGCCGGGCCCATCGCCTCGACCGCCACGCGTAGCGCCATGGCCATCGCCGCAACCTTCGGCGCCGAGGCGAAGAAGGCGGTCACCGGCGTCGGCGCGCCTTCATAAACGTCCGGCGTCCACATGTGGAACGGCACGGCGGCGAGCTTGAACGCAAGCCCGGCGAACACGAACACCAGCCCGAACAGCAAGCCCATGTTGCGCGGGCCGGCATAGGCAATCGCAATATCGTCGAACAGGGTAGTGCCGGCAAAGCCATAGACCAGGCTGATGCCGTACAGCAGGATGCCCGACGCCAGCGCACCCAGCACGAAATATTTCAGGCCCGCTTCGGCCGAACGCGTGTCGCGCCGCATGAAGCTGGCGAGGACGTACGCCGCAAGGCTCTGCAACTCGAGACCGACATAGAGCAGCAACAGGTCGGACGCCGACACCATCATGCCCATGCCGCAGGCCGACAACAGGATCAGCACCGGATATTCGGGCTTCAGGTCGTCGCCGCTGGTCCGTTCGAAAAAGCGCGGCGCAATGATGATCGCCACCGCCGATGCGATATAGATCAGCACCTTGGCAAAGGCGGCGAACGCGTCGGCACGATACATGCCGCCGAACGCCGTCCCGCCCGACGATCCGTTGCCGATCAGCGCAACGCCCGCGCCGGCCAGCACGAAGACCGCCGCGATACTGACGCCGCGCGCCGCCGCCTGCTTGCCCCAAGCCGATACCAGCATCAGGACGATCGCCCCGACCGCCAGCACCAGTTCGGGCAGCGTCATCGAAAGTTGTTCGGCGTAGCTCATCAGTGCGTTTCCCCGTGCGCCGCTGCCGCGCCCGTTCCATGTTCCGCGGCCTTCGCCGCTGCTGCCGCCGGATTACCCGGGGTCGGCCGTGAATCCGATGGCGGCGTCGCGCGCTCGATCCGGGCGACCAGAAGGCCGACATCCTTGCGCATCGGCGCCATGAAGCTCTCCGGATAGACACCCATCCAGAGCACCACCGCGGCGATCGGCGCCAGCAGCGCCAGTTCGCGCATCGATACGTCCGGCATCGCCTTCACATCGTCATGCACCAGATCGCCCAGCGCGATCCGCCGATATAGATATAGCGAATAGGCCGCACCGAGGATGATGCCGGTGGTGCAGATCAGCGCCGCCCAGGTCGACACCTGATAGGTGCCGGCAAGGCTCAGGAACTCGCCGACGAAACCCGACGTGCCCGGCAGACCGATCGACGCCATGGTGAACAGCAGGAAGAACACAGCATAGCGCGGCATGTTGATCGCCAGACCGCCGTACCGAGCGATCTCGCGGGTATGCAGCCGGTCATAGATGATGCCGACGCACAGGAAGAGCGCGCCCGACACCAGCCCGTGGCTGAGCATCACGATCATCGCGCCTTCGATGCCCTGCTGGTTGAAGGCGAACAGGCCGATCGTCACGATCGCCATGTGTGCAACCGACGAATAGGCGATCAGCTTCTTCATGTCCGACTGCACCAGCGCGACGAGCGAGGTGTAGACAACCGCCACCGCCGACAGCGTCAGGATCAGCCAGGTCAGCTGACCCGATGCCTCCGGGAACATGGGGATGGAGAAGCGCAGGAAGCCATAGCCGCCGAGCTTCAGCAGCACGCCCGCCAGGATCACCGAACCCGCGGTCGGCGCCTGCACGTGCGCGTCGGGCAACCAGGTATGGACCGGCCACATCGGCATCTTGACCGCGAACGAGGCAAAGAACGCCAGCCACAGCCATGTCTGGACATGTGCCGGGAAGTCATAGGCCATCAGCGTCGGGATATCCGACGTCCCTGCCGTCTGGATCATGTAGATCATCGCGATCAGCATGAGCAGCGAGCCGAGCAGCGTGTACAGGAAGAACTTGTACGACGCATAGATGCGGTTCGCCCCGCCCCAGATGCCGATGATGAGGTACATCGGGATCAGACCGGCTTCGAAGAAGACGTAGAACAGCAGCAGGTCCTGTGCCGCGAAGGTGCCGATCATCAGCACTTCGACGGTCAGGAACAGCGCCATATATTCGGGCACTCGGTTGGTCACCGACTTCCACGATGCCCCGATGCAGATCGGCATCAGGAACACGCTGAGCATGATGAGCATCAGCGCGAAGCCGTCGATGCCGAGCGCGTAGCGGAACACGCCGAAATCGCCCATCGCCGGCGCCTCGACGAACTGCCACTGCGCGCCGCCGATATCGTAGTTCGCCCAGAGCAGAACGCCCAGCGCAAGATTGACCAGCGTGGCGATCAGCGCCGTCCAGCGCGCCCCATTCGCCGATACGAACAGGCACACCATCGCTGCGACCGCCGGTACCAGCAGCATCACCGACAGGATCGGGAAGCCGTTCACGAGTTATTCCCCCGAACCATTTGCTTGAAACCGCGCATCACGACGCGATCGCCCAGGTAACCGCCGCCGTCAGGCCGATCAGCATGACGAAGGCATAGGTGTAGAGATAGCCGGTCTGCATTTTGACCGCGACGCGGCTCGACAGTCCGACCAGCGTAGCCGATCCGTCCGGACCGAAGCGGTTGATCGTCTGTTCGTCACCACGCTTCCAGAAGAAGCGACCGAGCGCGAAGGCCGGGCGAACGAAGAGCAGGTGATACAGCTCGTCGAAATACCATTTCCGAAGCAGGAAGCGGTGCAGCACGCGGAAGGTATCCGCGATCGCCGCCGCCGTACCCGGCCGGATGATATAGACGTAGAGCGCGCTCACTAGGCCGATCAGCATCACGATCGTCGCGGCCAGCTTCACCAGCAGCGGCACCTCGTGCATCGCGTGCATCAGATGTTCGTTGAAGAACAGGCTGCCCTTCCAGAACGTCTCGCCCGCCTCCGGCTCGATGAACCAATGATGGAAGACGTAGCCGGCGGCGACCGCGCCGACCGTCAGCACGATCAGCGGGATCAGCATGACGATCGGGCTCTCATGCGGGTGATAGCCGGCAGTGCCTTCGACGACGTCGCTCGCATGCGCGTCGTGCGTCGACGGGGCATGGCCTGAATCCTCGGCCGCGGGCGGCGCCGGGTGGCTGCCATCGTCATGCCCGTGACCATGCGTCTCGTGATGATCGCTGTGACCATGCGCATCATGCACCGCATGCTGAATATGCTCTGACCCGGCCCAGCGCGGCGCGCCGAAGAAGGTCAGGAACATCAGCCGCCACGAATAGAAGCTGGTCAGCAGCGCGGCGAACGTCCCGACATAGAACGCGCCATAGCCGTTCGGGCCCGACGCCCAAGCCGCTTCGAGGATCGCATCCTTCGAATGATAGCCGGCAAAGCCACCCACGCCGTAGATTCCGACCCCGGTGATCGCCAGCGTACCCGCCATCATTGCCCAGAAGGTCAGCGGAATGTGCTTCCGCAGGCCGCCATAGAAGCGCATGTCCTGTTCATGGTGCATCGCATGGATGACCGAACCGGCACCAAGGAACAGCAGCGCTTTGAAGAAGGCGTGGGTGAACAGGTGGAACATCGCCGCGCCGTATGCGCCGACACCGGCCGCAAAGAACATATAGCCCAGCTGCGAACAGGTCGAATAGGCGATAACCCGTTTGATATCGGTCTGCACGAGGCCGATCGTCGCCGCGAACAGGCACGTAGCCGCACCGACAGCCGTGACCACAGCCAACGCAGTCGGCGAGGTTTCGAACATCGGCGACAAGCGGCACACCATGAAGACGCCGGCGGTGACCATCGTCGCGGCGTGAATCAGCGCCGACACCGGGGTCGGGCCTTCCATCGCGTCCGGCAACCAAGTGTGGAGGCCAAGCTGCGCCGACTTGCCCATCGCGCCGACGAACAGCAGCAGGCACAGCACCGTCATCGTGTCGGCACGGAACCACAGGAAGCCGATGGTCGAGCCGGCCATCGACGGCGCGGCTTCGAGGATCGCCGGGATCGAGATGGTGCCGAACACCAGATAGGTGCCGAAGATGCCGAGCATGAAGCCAAGGTCGCCCACGCGGTTGACCACGAACGCCTTGATCGCGGCGGCATTGGCCGACGGCTTGCGGAACCAGAAACCGATCAGCAGGTACGACGCCAGACCGACGCCTTCCCAACCGAAGAACATCTGCACCAGATTGTTCGCGGTCACGAGCATCAGCATCGCGAAGGTGAACAGCGACAGATAGGCGAAAAAACGCGGCTGGTCCGGGTCCTCGCTCATATAGCCCCAGCTATAGAGGTGGACGAGCGCCGATACGCTGGTGATGACGACCAGCATGACCGCGGTCAGCGCATCGACCCGCAATTCCCAGGCGATGTCCATGCCGCCCGAAAGGATCCAGGTCGACACCGGCGCCACATTCGCCTGCGCTGCACCGGTCAGGAACGGAATGAAGATCGACCACGACAGCGCTGCCGCGACGAGCAGGCCGGCGGTGGTGATGATCTTCGGCACCGCGATGCCGAACGCGCGGTTCGACAGCCCCGCGACGATCGACGCCAGCAGTGGCAGGAACACGACGATATGGATGGCGCTCACGAAAGCACCCCCGAAACCCGAAAAGCCACCGGCATCACCCCTTCATCCGGTTGACGTCGTCGACCGCGATGGAACCGCGACCACGGAAATAGATGACCATGATGGCCAGCCCGATCGCGCTTTCGCCGGCGGCGACCGCGAGGACAAACATCGCGAAGATCTGACCCACCAGGTCACCTAGCTGCGCCGAGAAGGCCACGAAATTGATGTTCACCGCCAGCAGGATCAGTTCGATCGACATCAGGATGACGATCAGGTTCTTCCGATTGAGGAAGATGCCGAGCACACCCAGCGTGAACAGGATCGCCGCAACGACCAGATAATGGGTAAGACCGATCACAGCTCGACCCCCTGCCCGATGGGCTGATTGACGTTACGGATCGCATCCTTGGCGCGACGGTTGATCTGGCGGTTGATGTTCTGCGCCTTGGCATCCGCACGCTTACGCTGCGTCAGCACGATCGCACCGATCATCGCGACCAGCAGCACCAGCCCGACACCTTCGAAGACATACAGGTAGCGCGAATAGAGCAGCTGCCCGATCGCCTCAATATTCGGGATCGCAACGTCGGTCGGCGCGATCCGCTTGGCCAGATCGATCCGGGCAGCGGTCCAGGCATAGGCACCGACAACCAGTTCGACCGCGAGCAGCACCGCCAAGGCCAGACCGGCAGGCAGATAGCGGACGAAACCGGCGCGCAGTTCGGTGAAGTCGATGTCGAGCATCATGACCACGAACAGGAACAGCACCGCGACCGCGCCGACATAGACGATGACCAGCAGCATCGCGATGAATTCGGCGCCGCACAGCACCATCAGGCCGGCCGCGTTGAAGAAGGCGAGGATCAGCCACAGCACCGAATGGACCGGATTGCGCGACGTGATCGTCAACGCAGCCGATGCCACCACGATCGTGGCGAACAGATAGAAGGCGAGTGTCTGGATCACGAGCGCTGCTCTTCCCCCTGCCCGCCCCGCGCGGATGTGCGGGACGAAACGCTAATCGAATGGCCGGCGAAGCGAACCGTTTCGCCCCCGCCGGTACGGAACATGCGCGCCATTACCGGTAGGGCGCGTCGCTCGCAAGGTTCGCGGCAATCGCGCGTTCCCAGCGGTCACCGTTCGCGAGCAGCTTGTCCTTGTGATAGATCAGCTCTTCGCGGGTTTCGGTGGCGAATTCGAAATTCGGACCCTCGACGATCGCATCGACCGGGCAGGCTTCCTGGCACAGGCCGCAATAGATGCACTTGGTCATATCGATGTCGTAGCGCGTCGTGCGGCGGCTGCCGTCCTCGCGCGGTTCGGCCTCGATCGTGATCGCCAGCGCCGGACACACCGCTTCGCACAGCTTGCAAGCGATGCAGCGCTCTTCCCCATTGGGATAGCGGCGCAGCGCATGCTCGCCGCGGAAGCGCGGGCTCAGCGGGTTCTTTTCATACGGGTAGTTGATCGTCGCCTTGGGCTTGAAGAAGTACCGCAGCGTCAGCGCATGGGCCTTCACGAACTCCCAGAGGGTGAACGATCGGATGGTCTGGGCGATACTCATGCGGGCACTCCCACGCGCTGGAACATGAGCCAGCCCGAGATGAGGAAGACGAAGGTCAGCGACAGTGGCAGGAAAATCTTCCAGCCCAGCCGCATCAGCTGGTCATAACGGTAGCGTGGCACCGTCGCCTTGACCCAGCTGAACACGAAGAAGAAGAAGAAGGTCTTGCCCAGGAACCAGATGATACCCGGCACCCAGTAGAGGAAGCCGATCTCAAGCGGCGGCAGCCACCCGCCCCAGAACAGCAACGCATTGAGCGCGCACATCAGAATGACGTTGGCATATTCGCCCAGCCAGAACAGCGCGAACGCCATCGACGAATATTCGGTCTGATAGCCCGCGACCAGTTCCGATTCCGCTTCGGTCAGATCGAACGGCGCACGCGCGGTTTCGGCGAGCGACGAGATCAGGAACACCACCGCCATCGGGAACAGCAGCGGGTTGAAGCCGAAGCCGTTGATGAAGCCGAAGATATGGGCACGCTGTTCAAGCACGATCGTCGTTAGGTTGAACGACCCGGCCCACAGCACGACCGAGATCAGCACGAACCCGATCGCGACTTCGTACGACACCATCTGCGCGGCGGCACGAAGCGCGGAATAGAACGGGTATTTGGAGTTCGACGCCCAGCCCGAGATGATGACGCCGTATACACCCAGCGACGATGCCGCAAGGATGTAGAGCAGGCCGACATTGATGTCCGCCACCACCACGCCGACGTCGAACGGAATGACCGCCCAGACGATCAGAGCGACGGTAAAGGTGATGATCGGCGCCAGCAGGAACAGGCCGCGATTGGCCGACGACGGCACGATCGTTTCTTGCAGGAACACCTTCAGACCGTCGGCGAACGACTGCAGCAGGCCCAGCGGACCGACGACGTTCGGACCACGGCGCAGCGCCATTGCCGCCCAGACCTTGCGGTCGACATAAATGATCATCGCCACCGCCAGCATCAGCGGCAGCGCGATCACGAGGATGCCGACCAGCGTGGCGACGGTCCATGCCCAGCCATAGGGCAGACCGACGGTAGTTTCGAAGAACGAGGTCACTCGGCGGCCTCCGCGAAATCCTGGCCATGGACAAGTTCGGCCGAACAACGCTGCATCGTCGGGCTGGCCCGGCAGATCGCGTTGGTCAGGTAGAAGTCGGCGACCGGATAGGTCACCTTGCCCTCGCCCTTAGCGTCGAGTGCCGGCGGGTTCCAGTCGTAACGTACCAGACCTTCCTGGCCCAGTTCCGGCACCGCCGCCGTCATTGCGCGGCGGACACCGGCGAAATCGTCGAACGGCAGCGTCACGCCAAGCACTTCGCCCAGCGCACGGAAGATCGTCCAATCCTCTCGCGCATCGCCCGGCGGGAACACCGCACGGTCGCCGCGCTGCACGCGCCCTTCAAGGTTGACGTAGGTCCCGACCTTCTCGGCATAGCTAGCACCCGGCAGGACGATGTCCGCCGCCGCCGCGCCCTTGTCGCCATGATGGCCGACATAAACCTTGGTGGCACCGGCGAACTGACCGAAATCGACCTCGTCCGCGCCGAGGAAGAACACCAGCTTCGGGTTCGCCGCGACGATATCGGCGATGCCGCCTGCCTGCGCATAGCCCAGCATCAGCGCGCCCATGCGAGCAGCCGCAGTATGGACCACGTTGAAGCCGTTCCAGCTCGTCCCGTCCTCCAGCGTACGGACCAGGTTGCCGTCGCGTGCCAGCTTCAATGCGGCGCCATGGCCGGCCTTCAGCGCACCCGGACCGACGATCACCGCCGGCCGCTTGGCCGCGTCGAGCGCTTCGGCCGCACGATCGGGCAGGCCGTTCAGTAGGCCGAGATCGTCACCCAGCCATTCGACCTTATAGGTCAGGTCGGTTTCCGGCCCAATCGCAAAAATGCGCGCGCCCTTCTTGATCGCCTTGCGGACGCGGGTGTTGATCAGCGGCGCTTCGTGGCGCAGGTCGCTGCCGACCAGCAGGATCGCATCGGCGTCCTCGATCCCGGCGATGGTCGTGTTGAACGCGACCGCGCCGAGATTGGTGACGTCATAGGCCATGCCCGTCTGCCGCCCTTCGAGCAGCGACGACCCGAGCGCGTTCACCAGCGCCTTGGCGGCGAACATGGTCTCGCAATCGAGCAGGTCACCTGCGATCGCCGCGACCGACGAACCGGCGTTCACCGCCGCGATCGCCGCGAACGCTTCGTCCCATTCGGCAGCGACCAGCTTGCCGTCCTTGCGCACGAAAGGCTTGTCGAGGCGGCGACGGACCAGACCGTCGACGGCGTGGCGCGTCTTGTCGTGCGCCCATTCCTCGTTCACATCTTCATTGATGCGCGGTACGCAGCGCAGCACCTGCCGACCCCGGCTGTCGAGGCGGATGTTGGTGCCGACCGCGTCCATCACGTCGATGGCGAGCGTCTTCTTCAGCTCCCAAGGACGCGCTTCGAACGCATAGGGCTTCGACGTCAGCGCACCGACCGGACACAGGTCGACGACATTGCCCGACAGCTCGCTCGTCACCGCCTGTTCAAGGTACGAGGTGATCTGCATGTTCTCGCCGCGATAGATCGCGCCGATTTCCTCTACGCCTGCAACTTCTTCCGCAAAACGGATGCAGCGCGTGCACTGGATGCAGCGGGTCATGACCGTCTTGACGATCGGACCCATGTACTTCTCGGTGACGGCACGCTTGTTCTCGTCATAGCGCGACGTGCCGCGACCATAGGCGACCGACTGGTCCTGCAGGTCGCATTCGCCACCCTGATCGCAGATCGGGCAGTCGAGCGGGTGATTGATCAGCAGAAACTCCATCACGCCTTCGCGCGCGGCCTTCACCATCGCGCTGTCGGTACGGATTTCCTGATTGTCGGCGGCCGGCAGCGCGCACGATGCCTGCGGCTTGGGCGGTCCCGGCTTCACCTCGACCAGACACATCCGGCAATTGCCGGCGATCGACAGCCGCTCGTGATAGCAGAAGCGCGGGATTTCCTTGCCCGCCGCTTCGCACGCCTGGAGGACCGTGGCACCCTGCGGCACCTCGACCTCGATCCCGTCTACTTTTACCTTGGGCATTAGCTGGCCTTCGTCGCCGCGGATGCGGCCGTTAATTTGTAGAGCGCTTCGCCTATCGCGCCATGCGCGACGCTGCGCGACAGGCGAACTGACTGGCCTGCGGGCAGACACGCGGCAAGCGCCGGGCGAATCGTCGCGAGCGCCGCGTCCTCAGCCCTGGAATAGGGCTTGCTCAGCACGAACTCGCGCGCGGCGGCGACATCGCGCTTCACGACGCAATCACCCAACCGTCGAACCTCCACTGTCGCCGTATCGGGCGTGCTGTCGAACTCGGCCGCGTAGTCGGTTGGAAGCAGCGCGACATTGACCGCAGGCGCCGCCTTACCGAAATCCTTCGCGTAGAGCGCCGGATATATGGTCATGCGGAACAGTTCAGGATTGAAAGACATCGACGTGCCCGAGGGCGCACAGAGCGACTTGACTAGCCGGTCGCGATAGGTCGACGGCGTACCCGGCACCTCGCGCCCATAGGCGAGCGCCGCCGCCCGCCCCTTCGGCGAACGCACCTCACACATCGCGAACTCGGTCATGGCGAGTTCTGCGTCCCTGCGCGATCCCTTGAAGCTGGATGGGCCGTCGGCTTGCGCCGCCAGCACCGCTGCCGCCATGACCGAGAGCGCGATCATTCCGCAGCTTCCCGCATCGGATGCACGCCACCGCCGCGCTTTTCGTTGATCCGCCGTTCGAGTTCGGGGCGGAAGTTCTTGATGAGACCCTGGATCGGCCATGCCGCCGCGTCGCCCAGCGCGCAGATGGTGTGGCCTTCGACCTGCTTGGTCACCTGCTGCAACGTGTCGATTTCCGACAGATCGGCATCGCCGGTGCGCAGCCGCTCCATCACACGCCACATCCAACCGGTGCCTTCGCGGCACGGCGTGCACTGGCCGCAGCTTTCATGCTTGTAGAAATAGGACAGACGGCTGATCGCGCGGACGACGTCGGTCGACTTGTCCATGACGATGACCGCCGCGGTGCCGAGGCCCGATCCGACCGCCTTCAGCCCGTCGAAATCCATCGGCGCGTCGATGATATGCTCGGCCTTTACCAGCGGCACCGACGATCCGCCGGGGATGACGCACAGCAGATTGTCCCAGCCACCGCGGATGCCGCCGCAATGCTTTTCGATCAGCTCGCGGAACGGGATGCTCATCGCTTCCTCGACCACGCATGGCTTGTTCACATGGCCGCTGATCTGGAACAGCTTGGTGCCACGGTTATTCTCCGCGCCGAAGCTGGCGAACCATTCCGGGCTGCGACGCAGGATGGTTGGCACGACCGCGATCGACTCGACATTGTTGACCGTCGTCGGGCAGCCATAGAGGCCGGCACCGGCCGGGAATGGCGGCTTCAGGCGCGGCTGACCCTTCTTGCCCTCTAGGCTTTCGAGCATCGCGGTCTCTTCGCCGCAGATATAGGCGCCGGCGCCGCGGTGCGCGAACACGTCAAAGTCATAGCCCGAACCGCAGGCATTCTTGCCCAGCAGCCCCTTGGCATATGCTTCGGCGATCGCGGCGAACAGCGTCTCCGCCTCGCGGATATATTCCCCGCGAATATAGATGTACGCGGCGCGCGCGCGCATCGCGAAACCGGCGACCAGCGCGCCTTCGATCAGCTTGTGCGGATCGTGGCGGATGATCTCGCGATCCTTGCACGAACCCGGCTCGGATTCGTCGGCATTGATCACCAGGAAGTTCGGCCGGTCGGGCTTCGGCGCCTTCGGCATGAACGACCACTTGGTGCCGGTCGGGAACCCTGCCCCGCCGCGCCCGCGCAGGCCCGATGCCTTGATCCGATCGATGATCGTGTCCGGCCCCAGCTGCAACAGCGCCTTGGTATTGTCCCAGTCGCCGCGCATCACGGCTGCATCGAGGTTCCACGGCTGGAACCCGTACACGTTGGTGAAGATGCGATCCTTGTCGGCCAGCATCCTTATCGTCCCTTCCCGATCGCCTTTTCGGCGATGAAATAAACGGCAACCATCGCCGCGATGCCGATGGCCACGCCGATCAGCTTCAGCGCGCCGACGAACAGTTCGAGCGCGATCCACAACACGACGATCCCGACCAGGACCGCGATCAACAGGCTGCCCAATGCCCTCACGAAGCGTTGCCCCATTCAGGGCGATAGTCGTGATTTTCGTGGACCATCGCCGTCAGGTTGCTGAGCGCGCCCGCCGGTTCGACGGTGTGGCGGCCCTGCTCCTGCGTGCCGGGCTTCGGCGTCTCGCCCTTGCCCAGCGCCTCGAGGATCGCGGTCATGCGATCATAGTCCAGATCTTCGTAATTATCGTCGTTGATCTGGACCATCGGTGCCGAGGCGCAATTGCCCATGCACTCGACCTCGGTCAGCGTGAACAGCCCGTCGGGCGTAGTCTTGCCCTTCATCAGGCCACGGTTCTTGCACGCGGCGAACACGTCGTCCGACCCGCGCAGCATGCACGGCGTCGTGCCGCATACCTGCACGTGATAGCGGCCGACCGGGGCGAGGTTGAACATCGTGTAGAAGGTCGCGACCTCGTACACCCGCATATAGGCCATGCCGAGTTCGCGGGCGATGAATTCGATCACCGGCACCGGCAGCCAGCCCTGGGTATGCGTTTCCGCACCGACCTGCCGCTGGGCGAGGTCGAGGAACGGGATGGTGCACGACTGCTGACGGCCTTCGGGATAGCGCGCGACGATCTCACGCGCCTTTTCCGCATTGGCCGGCGTCCAGGCGAAATTGCCCCAGCGCGCGCGGACCTCGGCTTCGTCGGGGATGTTGGGGGCGTCGGCCATTAGCGAATGAACTCCACGCGGCTGACCTTGTCGCCGCTGAACGAATAGACGGTCATCACGTCGAACGGCTCGGCATCGGGCGAACGGCGCACGCGCTCGTGCAGCACGACGCGCTCGCCCAGTTCGAACGACTGCAGCACTTCGGCATGGTTCTGCGGAAATTCGGCGAAGACTGCCGCCATGCCGCTTTCCACGCCCGCACGCCCGTCGCGCACGACGTCACCGCGATACTGCGCCTCGCAGCCGTCGTCGGCGAAGAACGCGGCATAGCCCGCCGCGTCGCGCGCGTTATAGCGTTCCATCATCGCCGTCACGGTATCGAGACGGCTCACCGGTCGCACTCCCCGAACACGATGTCCATCGCACCCAGGATCGCGGTGATGTCGGCAAGCATATGGCCCTTCGCCATGAAGTCCATCGCCTGGAGGTGGCTGAACGCGGTCGGGCGGATCTTCACGCGGTACGGCTTGTTGCTGCCGTCCGACACCATGTAGATGCCGAATTCACCCTTGGGGCTTTCGGTCGCGACATACACTTCGCCGGCGGGAACGTGGAAGCCCTCGGTGTACAGCTTGAAGTGATGGATCAGCGCTTCCATCGACTGCTTCATCTCGCCGCGCTTGGGCGGCACGACCTTGCGGTCCGACGAGGCGATCGGGCCTTCGGGCATCTGCGCGAGGCACTGCTTCATGATACGAGCCGACTGCCACACTTCCTCGACGCGGACCATGAACCGGTCGTAGCAATCGCCACGGGTGCCGACCGGCACGTCGAACTCGACCCGGTCATAGGCGTCATAGGGCTGCGCCTTGCGGATGTCCCACGGAATGCCCGCGCCACGGATCATCGGACCCGAGAAACCCCAGCGCACCGCATCCTCGCGGCTGACGATCGCGATATCGACGTTGCGCTGCTTGAAGATGCGGTTTTCCGAAACCATGCTGATCGCGTCGCCGAACAGCTGCGGCAGGCGCGTGTCGAGCCATTCCGCGATATCGGTCAGCAGCTTCAGCGGCACGTCCTGATGAACGCCGCCCGGCCGCAGGTAGTTATGGTGCATCCGCGCGCCGGACATGCGTTCGAAAAAGCCCATGCAGTCTTCGCGGACTTCGAACATCCACAGGTTCGGCGTCATCGCGCCGACGTCCATCACGTGCGAACCGAGGTTCAGCATGTGATTGCAGATACGGGTCAGCTCCGCGAAGAACACCCGCAGATACTGAGCGCGCAGCGGCACTTCGATGTCGAGCAGCTTTTCGACCGCCAGCACATAGCTGTGCTCCATGCACAGCGGCGAGCAGTAATCGAGGCGGTCCATGTAGGGGAGCGCCTGCTGATAGGTCTTGTACTCGATCAGCTTTTCGGTGCCGCGATGGAGCAGGCCGACATGCGGGTCGATCCGCTCGATGATCTCCCCGTCCAGTTCGGTGACGAGACGCAACACGCCGTGCGCCGCAGGGTGCTGCGGGCCGAAGTTGATCGTGTAGTTCTGGATCTCGACATCGCCCGCCATGGGGTTGGCGGCGTCCATCTCATGGTCGTAATCGGCCATTACTTGTCCTCCACCGGCGGCTTGCCCGCATCGGGCGAGGGCACGTCGGGATCGACCGGCTTCGATTCAGGCTGGTTGCCCGGATGCGGCTTGCCCGCGCCGGTATCTGCCGTGCTGTCCGACGTCTTCGGCTTGTCGACCTGCGGTTCGGCTGCCTTGACGTTGTCGTCGGCGCGCTTGACCTGATCGGCGGTGACCGGCGTCGGTGCGCCTGGGGCCGTGCCGACGGCAGGCTTCGGCTCGGCCGCCTTTTCGTCGCCCGGCAGGACGTATTCGGCACCTTCCCACGGGCTCATGAAGTCGAACGTGCGGAAATCCTGCGCCAGCTTCACCGGCTCATAGACCACGCGCTTGGCTTCTTCCGAATAGCGCATCTCGACATAGCCGGTCAGCGGGAAGTCCTTGCGCAGCGGGTGGCCACGGAAACCGTAATCGGTCAGGATGCGACGCAGGTCGGCATTGCCGGTGAACAGTACGCCGTACATGTCGTACACTTCGCGCTCGAGCCAGCCGGCATTGTACCAGATGCCTGTCACCGACGGCACCGGCCTTTCCTCGTCCGTGCTCACGCGCACACGGATGCGGTGGTTCCGCGTCATCGACAGCAGGTGATAGACGACCTCGAACCGCTCGGGGCGCTCGGGATAGTCCACGCCGGCGATCTCGGCCAGCATCTCGTATTTAAGGCCCGGCGTGTCGCGCAGCGTTTCCATCGCGATGACAAGACGGTCGCGATCGACGGTCAGCGACACCTCGCCGACCTTGTCCTGCGCGTCGAGCAGCATGTCGCCGAGCGCAGCGGTCGCCGCGTCGATGATGCCATCATTCGCGGCGTAGCGGGGTGCAGGCGCCCTCACCGTTCGATGCTCCCCGAACGGCGGATCTTCCGCTGCAACTGCATCACGCCGTACAGCAGCGCTTCGGCAGTCGGCGGGCAACCCGGGACATAAATGTCGACCGGCACCACGCGATCGCAACCGCGCACGACGCTGTAGCTATAATGGTAATAGCCGCCGCCATTGGCGCAGCTGCCCATCGAGATGACGTATTTCGGTTCCGACATCTGATCGTACACGCGACGCAGCGCCGGGGCCATCTTGTTGCAGAGCGTGCCGGCGACGATCATCACGTCCGACTGACGCGGGGAAGCGCGCGGCGCGGCACCGAAGCGCTCCATGTCGTAGCGCGGCATGTTCACATGGATCATTTCCACCGCGCAGCAGGCGAGGCCGAAGGTCATCCACCACAGCGAACCAGTGCGCGCCCACTGGAACAGGTCCTCGGTCGAGGTGACCAGAAAGCCCTTGTCGGTCAGTTCGCCGTTCAGGTCGTTGAAGAAACCCTCATCGGGCGCCTGCACCGGCACGCCGGCCGCGTTACCCGCGCCGAAGCCGTGCGGCGGCGTCGTGAGTTCTACTCCCATTCGAGAGCTCCCATCTTCCAAGCATATACGAGGCCGAGTGCCAGTTCGCCGATGAATACCATCATCGAGATCCACGCGGTCCAGCCGAGGTCGAACACCGTGACTGCCCAGGGATATAGGAACGCGGCTTCGAGATCGAAGAGGATGAACAGGATGGCGACCAGATAGAAGCGGACGTCATACTGGCTGCGCGAATCCTCGAACGCGGGGAAGCCGCATTCATACTCGGTCAGCTTTTCCGGCGTCGGCTTGTGCGCGCCGGTGAAACGCGATGCCACCATGGGCAACACGACGAAGGCCGTCGACAGCGCCAGGGCAATGCCCAGGAACATCAGGATCGGCAGATATTGCGACAGGTCGACCAAGGTGGGGGTCTCTCGCGGTTGCGGTATGAATGGAGCCGGCTTTAGGACGATGGCGTCGGGCCATCAAGGGCGGAACAGGGTGAGAATCACTCGCAATTCCCTGCCCTTCCGCGCTATGCCGCAGCGACGCTGGCCGCGCGGGGAAGCTGCGGTCGTCGACGAGGGGGGAATCGATGCGAATTTGGACGACACTCGGCATCATCGCGGGCGCGATCGTCGCGCAGCCGGCCGCGGCGCAGAATGTCGACGCGACCAAGCCCGAAACCGTGGTCGCCGCGCTGCGCGATGCGGGCTACCGGGCGGTACTGACCAAGGACAATAGCGGCGATCCGCTGGTCAAAAGTGGCGCCGCCGGTGTCGACTTTTCGGTCTATTTCTACAACTGCACCGACAACAAGGCGTGCAAGACGGTGCAGTTCCACGCCGGGTTCGTGAAGAAGGGCGTGACGCTCGACACGATCAACAAGTGGAACGCCACGCATCGCTTCGCGCGCGGCTATCTCGACGACGAGAAGGACCCGCGAATCGAGATGGACGTCGACCTCGACGATGGCGGCCTGTCGGGCGCGCTGTTCAAGGCGAACCTCGCGACCTGGGACTCGTTGCTCGGCGAATTTCAGAAGGCGATCGACTTCTGAGGCGATAAGGGTGGCGGCACCGCGCCGCCACCCGACAGGTCAGCGCAGCGCGCCCGCGACCAGCTTGTGCAGGCGGGTCTGCATCTGTTCGTTGCTGGCCAGCACCTCGCCCTTTTCATAGGCACGGTCCGCACCGCGATAATCGGTGACGAAGCCGCCCGCTTCCTTCACCAGCAGCATGCCAGCGGCGATATCCCACTTCTTCAGCCCCGATTCCCAGAAGCCATCGAACCGGCCTGCCGCGACATAGGCGAGGTCCAGCGCAGCCGAGCCGAAGCGGCGGATACCAGCAACCTCGGGCGCGACCGCGCCGAAGATGCGGGTCCATTCGGCGAAATTGCCATGGCCGAGGAACGGGATGCCGGTGGCGATCAGCGCTTCCGACAGGTCACGCCGGGACGAGACACGCAGCCGCTGTCCCTGCAACCAGGCACCCCGACCCTTTTCGGCCCAGAAGCCTTCGTCGGTGATCGGGTTATAGACCATCGCGGTCGTGATCTCGGGACGGCCACCGGCGCCGTTCGGCTCCTCGACCGCGACCGAGATCGAGAAATGCGGGATGCCGTGCAGGAAGTTGGTGGTGCCGTCCAGCGGATCGACGATCCAGCGCGGCTTGGTCGGATCGCCGGCGATCTCGCCGCCTTCCTCCAAGAGCATGCCCCAGTCGGGACGCGCCTTGCGCAGTTCCTCGACCAGCGTTTCCTCGGCGCGCTTGTCGGCCATCGACACGAAGTCCGCCGGCCCCTTGCGGCTGACCTGGAGATGCTGGACCTCGCCGAAGTCGCGGCGCAGGCGCGGGCCGGTCTTGCGGACGGCGCGTTCGAGGACGGTGATGAGGCCGGACTGGGCGGACATTGTTCTGGTTCCTGTTGGTTCTTTTACTGGCAGCGCCGCGGGCAAAGCCCGCGTCGTCGGTCGCGCTTTCGCGCGCCGGCCGAGCCGGCAGCCTGGCGAAATAGCTTTCCCTATTTCGTCCGGCCGCTCGGCTTAATCCGCCCGCCGGACGTAGGTCTGCTCATACACGTCGACCACGATGCGCGTTCCCGAAGCGATATGCGGCGGGACCATCACGCGGACGCCGTTGTCGAGCACGGCGGGCTTGTAGGACGACGATGCCGTCTGGCCCTTCACCACCGCATCCGCCTCGACGATCGTCGCTTCGATCGTGTCGGGCAGCTGGACGCTGATCGCTTCGTCTTCATAGAGTTCCATGACGACATCCATGCCGTCCTGGAGGAAGGCGGCGGCATCGCCCAGCAGGTCGCGCGGCAGCGATACCTGGTCGTAGGTTTCCTTGTCCATGAACACCAGCATGTCGCCTTCGGGATACAGGAACTGGAAGTCCTTGGTATCGAGGCGGATGCGCTCGACCGTCTCGGCCGAACGGAAGCGGACGTTGTTCTTGCGGCCGTCGCGCAGGTTCTTCATTTCGACCTGCATATAGGCGCCGCCCTTGCCCGGCTGCGTATGCTGGATCTTGACCGCGCGCCAGATGCCGCCTTCATATTCGATGATGTTGCCGGGGCGAATGTCGACGCCGCTGATCTTCATGACGAACCATACCTGTTGGAAAGAGCGAAGCTGCGCCCTTACCGCTCCGCCCGTCCGCGGGCAAGCAGCGGATAGGGATTGATCGCGCGGCCCTTGTACCATGGTTCGTCGGCGTTCACCCGCTCGACGCCGAAATGCAGGTGGAAATTGCCGGTCCCGGCATTGCCGGTGTCGCCGACCGCGCCGATCGGATCGCCCGCGCGGACCGGCGCCCCTTCGCGCAGCGTCGGGGCATAGGCAGCGAGGTGGGCGTAATAATAGGACAGCCGGCGGTCGGGCGAGCGGACATAGGCGGTCACCCCGCCGCCGCCATTGCTGTAGAACAGCTTTTCGACCGTGCCGGGCGCCGCGGCGACGACCGGCGTACCGGCGGGGGCCATGATGTCCACCCCGCTATGCCGCCGTTCGCCACCGGCCCGCGCCTCGCCATAGCTGTCGCGGATGCTCGTCCAGCCGACCCCCGATACGGGCAGGACCAGCCGCCCCGGCGACGGCGGTTCGGCCAGCCGGGTCGGCGCATCGGCAAAGGCGCGAATCGGCGGGGCGGACGATCCGCCGAAATCGACCAGCAACGCAGCCAGCCCACCCAGCAGCACGAAGACGCCGAGAAACGCCCAGCCGATCCGGTTCACCCCCTGCCCTCCGCTATGGCTGGAAGATCGCCGGCGTGCCGGGCTTGACCATCAGCGACAGCCGGGCGGCGTCCCAGTTGGTCAGTCGGATGCAGCCATTGCTCTCGGTCTTCCCGATATTCTCCGGCTCGGGCGTGCCGTGGATACCGTAATGCTCTTTCGAGAGATCGATCCAGACGACGCCGACCGGATTGTTGGGGCCGGGCGGCACGATCTCCTTGCTGTCCGACTTGTCGGCATGGCGCAGGATCGCCGGATTGTACTGCCAGTCGGGATTGGCGGCGACGCCCTGAATCTTCCATTCGCCGATCGGCAGCGGGTCGTGCGACGAGCCCATCGTCGCGGGAAACTGGGCGAGGATCTTGTCGCCCTTATAGGCGCGCAGCCAGCCTTCCGACTTGTCGACCACGACGCGGTCGGCCTGGGGCTGGTTGGCGTCGACGTTCAGATTGGCGAGCGTCTGGCGATAGTCGCCCGACCAGCTCTCCGCATAGCTGCGCGACGAGGGCAGGACGTTGGGAAAGACGACGCGGGTGCCGGGGCGCAGCATCGTTTCCCGGCTGTTCAGCGCGACCAGCGTGGCGGGCGTGGTGTGGAACATCTCGGCCAGCTTTTCGAGCGGCGAGCGGTAGCCGATCGTCGTCAGCTTCGCCTGATCGGCATATTCCTTGGGGATCGGGTTGGTGTACGGCCCGGCCAGCGCGCGTTCGGACAGGGTCAGGGTCACCGTCGCGGGGCGCATATTGGGGTTCAGCGCACGGGTGGTCGCGGCATCGAGCTTGCCAGTGACCGGCAGGCCTCGGGCGGTCTGGAATCCACGTAGCGCCTGTTTGAACAGCGCGCTGTCCCTGCCGTCGATCACGCCGCTCGTGAAGCCGTGCCGGTCGAGCAGCACCTGCGCGTGCAGGATATTTCGGTCGACCGCCGGGAGTTGCGGCGCGGGCGCAGGCGCCTGCGCCATCGCCACGCCGCTCCCCAGGATCGCCGCCAAGGCCAGTCGCTTCATACACCATCCCCAACATCGTTGAGGGTGGATAACGACCGGACCCGGCGGCGGTTTCCTTACGTGCCGAGAACCGCCGCGAACGCCTGCACCGCCGCCGCTTCGTCGCCGTTCCAGACCGCGCCCGATACGGCGAGGAAGTCGGCCCCGGCGCGGACGAGATCGGGGGCGTTGGCCGGCGTGATGCCGCCGATCGCGACACAGGGGAGTTCGAACACGGTCGACCACCACGACAGCAGCACCGGATCGGCGACATGCGCGACCTGCTTGGTTGTCGTCGGGTAGAAGGCGCCGAACGCTACATAGTCGGCGCCAGCCTCCCCCGCTTCCATGGCGAGATGGCGGCTGTCATGGACGGTCACGCCGATCTGGACATTGGGGCCGAGTACGTCGCGCGCTTCTCGGGCATCGCCATCGTCCTGGCCCAGATGGACGCCATCCGCGCCTAGCCGCTTGGTCAGGCTGATGCTGTCGTTGACGATCAAGGCGACGTCGCGGTCGGCGCAAATCTTCTGAAGCGGTTCGGCCAGTCGCGCGGCGGCGTGCTGGTCGATATCCTTCACCCGGAACTGGAACGCGGCGACCGGCCCGGCATCGAGCGCGCGGGCCAGGCGGTCGGGAAAGGTGCCGGTCACATCGAGCGGAGAGATGAGGTAAAGCTGGCACGGCGGGCGGCGCACGTCGCGGACGAACTGGGTCGCGAAATCGGGCGACAGCGGGCCGAGCGGGTCTTCGTTCAGGGTCATGGCGCCTTCCCTGCCCCAGCGCGGCGGCGGGTGGAAGGGTTTTGGGGGCCAAAGTTCACTAAGTTCACACTCGCGCGCGTTTTGCGCGTAGCGTTGCGAGTAACTATCAATAGTAAGTAGGTTGTTCGCCGGGGCGGCAAGAAGAAGAAGAAGAAGAAGAAGCGGGACCCCGGGTCAAGCCCGGGGTGACGTGGGAAGGGGCGGCTACGATGACAAAGAGCACCGGACGCTGGAGCGGCCGATGCCCTTTTGCCATGGCTGGGAGCTTGTAGGAAAGCGTTACGCCGCGAGCAGCGCCTTCTGTGTCGAGGCGCAGTGGATTTCGTCGATCGCGCTGCCCAGCGCCTTGTCGAACTCGGCGTCGGTCATCTGCTGGCGCAAGTCGGAGAGCAGCGCGCGGCTGAAGCTGGCGATGATGCCGGGGTTCTTCGCCAGTTCGGCGCAGGCCTCGGTCCGGCTGAACCCGCCCGACAGCGCCACGACGCGCAGCACGCGCGGATGGTCGACCAGCGGCTGGAACAGGCCGGGCTTGGCCGGCAGCGACAGCTTCAGCATCACCTTGTCGTTGCCGGTCATCGCGTCGAGCGCCGTGAGCGTTTCGTCGAGCAGGATCTGGTCGGCCTCGGCACGCTCGGCGCTCTTGATGTTCACTTCCGGTTCGATGATCGGCATCAGGCCGGCGGCGATGACCTGCTGCGCGACTTCGAACTGCTGCTTCACGACGGCAGCGATCCCTTCGCGGTTGGCGAGGTTGATGACCGAGCGTTCCTTAGTGCCGAAGATGCCGAGCTTCGCCGCGCGGGCGAGCAGGTCGTCGAGGCCGGGCATCGGCTTCATCAGCTGAACGCCGTTGGCTTCGTCCTCCAGCCCTTTGTCGATCTTGAGGAAGGGCACGACGCCCTTGTCGGCCAGCGCCTGCGGCACCGGCTTGCCGCCCGCCTGCCCGTCCATGGTGCGTTCGAACAGGATCGCGCCGATCACCTTGTCGCCGGTGAAGGCGGGGGAGAGGATGATGCGCGCGCGCATGTCGTGGATCAGGCCGAACATTTCCTCGTCGGTGTTCCATGCACCTTCGTCGATGCCATAGCCCTTCAGCGCCTTGGGCGTCGAACCGCCGCTCTGGTCGAGCGCGGCGATGAACCCGTGTCCGTCGGCAATCTTCGCAGTCATGTCGGCGTTGTTCATGATCGACCCCTTGGGTGTTGAAATGGCGTCAGAGCGCGAGCCAGCGCCGGAGCGCCTGGTCCACCTGCTCCATCGATGTGGCGTCCGCCTGTCCCAGCACGCGCACCACGCGGCTGCGGCGCAGCGTCTTGATCTTGTCGACCTGCGCCTCGCTTTCGACCGAGATGCCGGTCGAGTCGGACGCGGGAAACGGCACGCGGAACAGCGTCTCGCCGCCGGTGAGGCTGGTCATCGGGACAAGCGTCACCGAGGCGTGCGCTTCGTTGAACAGGTCGGATTGCACGACCAGGAAGGGACGGCGCTTCACCGCCAGGTCGCCCGGCCCTTCGACCAGGACGATCATGCCGCGCCTTATCTCCACCGGCCGTCCTCCGCTTCCACCCGGTCGAAAAAGGCCCAGTCGGCGCCGTCGTCGCGGGCAGCGGCGCGTTCGGACTGGCGGCGGGCTTCGGCGCGAAAGGCTTCGTCGTGCAGCTCGACATAGCGGCGCACGGCATCGCGGGCGATGTCGCTTTTCGAACGCCCCTGCGACCGGGCGACGTTGGCGAGCCGCTCCTCCAGTTCGGTGTCGAGTCGTACTCCCAGCAACGCCCTACCCTTCGTTTAACGTGTTGAACGGGTAGCGGGGGTTGGGGATGGGATCAAGCGGGTTGTTGGTTTGGCCCGTATTAAACGCCGTACCCCCGCGCAGGCGGGGGTCCAGGGCCAGGCTACGCAGCGTAGCGTTCGGCGCTCTGGACCCCCGCCTGCGCGGGGGTACGGTCTGGGTTGCGGATTTGGCTCAGCGGATCAGCGCGGCGACGCCGGGCAGTTCCTTGCCCTCCATCCATTCGAGGAACGCACCGCCGGCGGTCGAGATGAAGCTGAACTGGTCGCTCACCCCGGCCTGGTTGAGCGCCGCAACGGTATCGCCGCCGCCCGCGACCGACACCAGCGAACCGTCGGCGGTCAGCGCCGCCGCCGTCTTGGCCAGCGAAACCGTCGCGACGTCGAACGGCGGGGTTTCGAACGCGCCCATCGGCCCGTTCCACACCAAAGTGCGGCAGTTCTTGAGCACGTCGCCCAGCGCCTCGGTTGCGGCAGGACCGACGTCGAGGATCATTTCGTCGGCGGCGACTTCATGGACGTTGACGGTGCGGGTTACCGGGTTCGGCTTGAACTCCTTCGCCACCACCACGTCATAGGGCAGGTAGATGGTGCAGTTGGCCTTTTCGGCGGCTTCAAAGATTTCGTCCGCCGTGCCGGTCAGGTCGTGTTCGCACAGCGACTTGCCGACATCGACACCGCGCGCCGCGAGGAAGGTGTTGGCCATGCCGCCACCGATGATGAGGTGATCGACCTGCCCGACCAGATGCTTCAGCACGTCGAGCTTCGACGACACCTTCGCGCCGCCGACAACCGCCGCGACCGGGTGCTGCGGGTTGCCCAGCGCCTTGTCGAGCGCGTCGAGTTCGGCCTCCATCTGCCGCCCGGCGAACGCGGGGAGCTTGTGCGCGAGGCCTTCGGTCGAGGCATGGGCGCGGTGCGCTGCCGAGAAGGCGTCGTTGACATAATAGTCGCCAAGCGCGGCCATGGTTTCAACGAGTTGCGGATCGTTCTTCTCTTCGCCGGCGAAGAAGCGGGTGTTTTCCAGCACGGCGATGTCGCCCGGCTGCATCATGCGCACCGCTTCGGCAGCGCCGGTCCAATCGACGAAACGGACTTCGCGGCCCAGCACGTCCGACAGCGGCTTGGTGACGGGGGCCAGCGACATGGTCGGGTTCGGCTGCCCCTTGGGACGGCCGAAATGGGCAAGGATCAGGACGATCGCGCCGCGATCCGCCAGTTCGGTGACGGTGCCGATCGTGGCGCGCAGGCGGGTGTCGTCGGTGACGGCGCCGTCGGCCATCGGCACGTTCAGGTCCTCGCGGACCAGCACGCGCTTGCCGGTGAGGTCGCCCATGTCGTCGAGCGTCTTGAAATTACGGCTCATGTCTTCGCTCCTGATGACCACCCGTTCGTCCTGAGTAGCCATTGAGCGAAGTCGAAATGGCGTATCGAAGGATGCTTCGATACGGGCCTTCGACAAGCTCAGTCCCTACTCAGCACAAACGGGCGGCTTGGTTTCAATTCGTATCGTATCGCCGACGCTGATCCGGCCGCCCTCGATCACCTGCGCCAGCGCGCCGCCGCGCCAGTCGGGCGTCAGCGCGGCGCGCAGGCCCTCTGCGATCGTCTCCATGCGGCTGCACGGATCGCATTCCTTGGTGATTTCGAGCAGCACCTCGCCGACGCGGACACGTACGCCCAGCGTCTGCGGCAGGTCGAAATTCTCGACCAGCAAATTCGCGCGGCGTTCCCACCATGGCAGGTCGTGGCCGATCAGCGTCATCGCCTGCGCCCAGTCGCCGACTTCCATCAGCGACACCTGCCGCTTGTTCCGCCCGGGCTTCAGCGCGCCGCGAAAGTCGCCGTCGATGCCGGTTTCGACGGTGATGCGCACCGTCTGCACCAGTTCGATCGGCCCGCGCGAAAAGGCGTGGCGGGCGATCCCCCTAAGAACACCGCCCGCCATCGGGCTCAGCCCAGCTTCGCCATGGCGGTCGCGGTGTCGACCATGCGGTTCGAGAAGCCCCATTCATTGTCGTACCACGACACGACGCGGACCAGCTTGCCGTCGAGCACGGCGGTCTCGAGGCTGTCGACGGTCGACGATGCGGGGGTGTGGACGATGTCGATCGAGACCAGCGGCTCGTCCGAGAAGTAGAGCACGCCCTTGAGCGGACCCGATTCCGACGCCGCCTTCAGGATCGAATTCACTTCGTCCTTGGTCGTGTCCCGCTTCGGGGTGAAGGTCAGGTCGACGAGGCTGCCGTCCGGCACCGGCACGCGGACGGCCGAACCGTCGAGCTTGCCCTTGAGTTCGGGCAGCACTTCACCGACCGCGCGGGCGGCGCCGGTGGTGGTCGGGATCATCGACATGGCGGCGGCACGGGCGCGGCGCAGGTCCGGATGGATCTGGTCGAGGATCTTCTGGTCGTTGGTATAGGCGTGGATCGTGGTCATCAGGCCGCGTTCGATGCCGATGGCGTCGTTCAGCACCTTGGCGACCGGCGCCAGACAGTTGGTGGTGCACGAAGCGTTCGACACGATGGTGTGGCCGGCTTCGAGCTTGTCGTGGTTGACGCCGTACACGACGGTCAGGTCGACATTCTTGCCCGGGGCCGAGATCAGCACGCGCTTGGCACCGGCATCGATATGCTTCTGGCAGCTGTCGCGGTCGGTGAAGAAGCCGGTGCATTCGAGGACCAGCTCGACGCCCAGTTCCTTGTGCGGCAGGTTGGCCGGATCACGCTCGGCAGTGACGCGGATGCGCTTGCCGTCGATGACCAGGTCGTCGCCTTCGGCGGCGACTTCGCCCGGATAGCGGCCATGGACCGAATCGCGGCTGAACAGCCATGCGTTCGACTTGGCGTCGGCGAGGTCGTTGATCGTCACCAGTTCCAGCCCGCTGTCGGGCCGTTCGAGGATCGCGCGCGCCACCAGACGGCCGATGCGTCCGAACCCGTTGATCGCTACTTTCGTCATATCCGCGTCTCCTCAGTTGCCGAGCCGCGCCAGCACCTTTGCGGTGATGGCATCGGCAGTCAGTCCGAAATGTTCGTAGAGCTTGTCGGCCGGGGCCGATGCGCCGAAGCGGTCGATGCCGAAGCGCAGGCCGTCGACCATGGTGTAGCGTTCCCAGCCGATGGTCGTGCCCGCCTCGATCGACACGCGCAGGATTTCGTCCGGGCGGGCATGCGGCAGCACGTCCTCGCGATAGGCGGCGTCCTGCGCATCGAAGCGGGACCAGCACGGCATCGACACGACATCGGCGCCGATGCCCTTGGCTTCGAGCTGCTGCGCGACGCCGATAGCGATCTCGACCTCCGACCCGGTCGCGATCAGGATGACGCGGCGGTCGGCTTCGGCGGCCTTGAGGCGGTACGCACCCTTGGCGCTGCGGTTCTCGCTGGTTTCGGTGCGAAGCTGCGGCAGGTTCTGGCGCGACAGAGCCAGCAGCGAGGGGCCGTCGCGGCGCTGTACCGCCAGTTCCCAGCATTCCGCCGTCTCGACCGCATCGGCGGGGCGATAGACGTCGAGGCCGGGGATGATGCGCAGGCTCATCACATGCTCGATCGGCTGGTGCGTCGGGCCGTCTTCGCCCAGACCGATCGAGTCGTGAGTCATGACATAGACGACACCGGCATTCTGCAGTGCCGACAGGCGGATGGCCGGCCGGGCATAGTCGGCGAACACCAGGAAGGTGCCGCCATAGGCCAGCACGCCGCCGTGCAGCGCCATGCCGTTCATCGCCGCCGACATGCCGAATTCGCGGATGCCGTAATGGATGTAGCGACCGGAATAATCCTCCGCCGTCAGCGCGACCTGCGCCTTGGTCTGGGTATTGTTCGAGGGCGTGAGGTCCGCCGAACCGCCGAGCGTTTCGGGCAGCGAGGCGTTGATCGCTTCCAGCGCCAGCGACGATGCGACGCGGGTCGCGATCTTCTTCGGCTCGGCGATCAGGCTGTCGATATGGCTCTTCAGCGACCAGCCGTCGGGCAGCTTGTTGGCCATGCGGCGTTCGAATTCCGCGCGATCGGCATGATCGGACAGGCGCTGGTTCCAGTCGGCGTGGAGCGACTGGCCCCGTGCGCCGATTTCCTTCCACGCGTCGGTCAGCGCTTCGGGCAGGTGGAAGGCTTCATGCTCCCACAGCAAGGCGGCGCGGGTGGCGAGGATTTCCTCGGCACCGAGCGGCGAGCCATGGACCTTGTGGCTGCCGCCCTTGTTCGGGGCGCCCTTGCCGATGACGGTGCGGCAGCGGACCAGCGAGGGGCGCGGGTCGGCGGCGGCTTCGGCGAGCGCACGTTCGATGTCGGCGAAGTCGTGGCCGTCGCAGGCGACGACGTGCCAGCCGGTCGCGGCATAGCGGGCCGATACGTCCTCGCTGGTCGACAGGTCGGTCGAACCGTCGATCGTGATGCGGTTGTCGTCCCACAGGACGTTCAGGCGGCCGAGCTTCAGGTGACCGGCAAGGCCGATCGCCTCGTGATTGATGCCTTCCATCAGGCAGCCGTCGCCGGCGATCACCCAGGTGCGGTGATCGACCAGATCGTCGCCGAACACGGTGTTCAAATGCCGCTCTGCGGTGGCCATGCCGACCGCCATCGCCAGCCCCTGCCCCAGCGGACCGGTGGTGCATTCGATGCCGGGCAGTTCGAAATTCTCAGGATGGCCGGCGCACGGGCTGCCGAGCTTGCGGAAGTTCGCAATGTCCTGAATGGTGGGCTTGGCATAGCCGGTCAGGTGGAGGAGCGAATAGATCAGCATCGATCCATGGCCCGCCGACAGGACGAACCGGTCGCGGTCCGCCCAATGCGGATCGGCGGGATCGAATTTCAGGAATTTCGACCAGAGGACGGTGGCGACATCGGCCATGCCCATCGGCATGCCGGGATGCCCCGAATTGGCGGCCTCCACCGCGTCCATCGACAAAACGCGGATGGCGTTGGCGAGTTCGAGCTGGGATATGGTCACGCGCACTCCTGTTGGGCGCCGATAGGGTCGCGCGAGCCTTTGGAACCGTCACGCCGATCAGTCAACCGCCAAACCCAAGGTTTGTTTAACATGTTTAGCAAGGATCGATAAACCCGATGAGCGACACCCCCCATGCCGCGACCATCGCGCGGATCGACCGGGCGCTGGAACGGATCGAACGCGCTGCACAGACGCAGGTAAAGGCGAATCGGACGCTCGAGTCGCGGCATGCCGCGTTGCGCACGCGGATCGGCGATGCGATCGGCGCGCTCGATGCGGTGATCGCGCGCGAAGCGGACGCCGACTGATGGGCCATATCACGCTGACGATTGCCGGCCGCAGCCATCAGGTCGGATGCCGCGATGGCGAGGAGCCGAAGCTGCGCGCGTTGGGTGCGATGCTGGAGCGACATGCGCCGGCGGTGCAGCACGCGGCGGGCGGATCGTCGGAGCGGACATTGCTCTACATCGCGCTGATCCTGGCGGACCAGCTGGCCGAGCGCGAGGCGGGGCCGGCACCGGACGGGACGTCCGAGATGCTGGAGCGGATCGCGGATCGGCTGGAGGCGGTTGCCTCCGCCCTTGAGCGGACGGACCCCAGCGCCTAAATAGGACGTGGCGGGACTGCCCGGTGCGAGCCATGCATAATCCCTGAGGCTATTTCTTCATCCATGGGGGTTGTCCCTGCGCAGATCCTGGTCTGACGTACATGATCCCCACCTGACGTACCGTGCGTCAGTGGATAACGCGGCAAACGGCCCATGGTGGTTCCGCCACACCCCCTTTCCATGACCGATAAGGCCGGCCTGCGCCGTGAATTGCGCGCGCGGCGGCGCGCCTTTGCCGCGACCCGTCCGTCGCTCCCCGCCCCGTCGCGGTTGCTGATCGAGGCGCTGTGTCCCGGCGGCATCGTCGCCAGCTATGTGCCGGTCGGTGGCGAGGCCGATCCGGCGCTGTTCGATGCGGCGGTCGTCGCGGCCGGCGGCGTGTTGGCCTGGCCGGTGGTTATCGACCGGGAATCACCGATCACCTTCCATCTTGGATCAACCGATACCATGGCCGACGGTCCGTACGGCCTGCGCCAGCCGCAGGCGACGGGCGATGGCGTGGTGCCCGACATCGTCCTGACGCCGCTGGTCGGATTCGATTCGCGCTGCAACCGGCTGGGCCAGGGGGCGGGCCATTATGACCGGGCGTTCGCGCTCTGGCCCGATGCGCTGCGAATCGGTATCGCGTGGTCGGTGCAGCAGGTCGATGCCCTGCCCCGCGACCCATGGGACGTGCCGCTGCACATGATCATTACCGAAACCGACGTCTTTCTGCCGGGAGTGCCCAAGTGAACGAACCGACGTGGCGCAAACCGGCTGGCGTGCTCGCGATCCTGCTCATGCTGACACTCTGGGCGATCGGTGTGGCGATGCTGTCGCCGATGGTCGGCTGCTGGCATTGGGTCTTGCAACTGGCGTTTTACGTCGCGGCGGGCATCGCATGGCTCTGGGTGCTGCCGATGCGGCGGATGCTGTTGTGGATGGAAACAGGCCGCTGGCGGTAGCGCCATCCGTAAAGGATGGCGCGAGTGACGGGGCTCGAACCCGCGACCTCCGGCGTGACAGGCCGGCGCTCTAACCAACTGAGCTACACCCGCTCTCTAGCGAGGAGGCGGCGTGTAGGGTAGCGAATCGCCGGTGTAAAGTGGGTTCTTTGCCGGCGATGCGAAAAGCGTCATTCGGCGATCGTGGCGGTCAGCCGCAGCCCCAGGACCAGCGCGTTGCCGAACGTCGGGTTCAGTCCCGGCGCGACGACATATTGGACATGTGGCTGCACCCCCAGCCAGTCGGCGACGGCGATGCGGTGGTTGAGTTCGATCACCGCCTCGCCGCGCGCCGGCGTCCCGCCCTCGACCCGCACGATCGCGCGACCGGCGCTGCTGCCCCCGGCATAGGCGATGGCGATACCGCTGTCGTCGCGTGGCCGCGACGCAAGCAGCCCGCGCCACACAAATCCCAGCGACGAGAAGCCACCGAAGAGATTGGCGCGGTCGCCAGCGACGCCCAGCCGGAAGAAGCCGCGCATGCCGCGCGTGCGGTCGCCGGCCAGTTGCGCCTCCCCGCGGACATAGGCGCCGTTGCTGCGCACCTGCCGGACGATGGCGGCACCGGTGGCCGCATCGAACCGGTCGTCGCTGCGCGCGGTATAGGTCCAGCCGCCGCCGAACAGGCGCACCACGCCCAGTTCGACATCCGCCTCCCCGATCAGCAGCGCGCCGTCGCCGCCGGCAATGCCGATCCAGTCGCGGCGCGGGCGGGCGGGATCGTTCGGTACGCCGTCCGCCGCGGCGGCGCGCAGGGTGACGCGGTCGCCGAGCTTCACCTGACCGCGCAGGGCCAGGCTGGTGCTGGGAAAGGTCGACGGGCCGTTGCGCCCCGAGGCGCCAAGCTCGGTTCCCATGCCGAATGCGCTGTTGACGAACAGCAGCGACGTCTGGAGCGTGTCGAATTCGCTGTTCACGTCATACAGCCCGGCCTTGAACGACCAGCGATCGTCGGGACCGCGATGCTCGACCCAGCCCTCCAGCACGCGCAGCAGCGGGACCCCGGCCTCGATGCTCGACACGATCTGCCCGTCGCCGACCAGATCGCTGCTGAAGCCGGTGCCGTCATTGTAGAAGACGTGGAGCAGCGCGTTGGTACGGGGCAGCCCGGCCAGCGTGTCGAGATCGGCGCTGGCGATGGCGCTGACATTGTTGATCCAGCGGGTGCCGCGCCGCCGCCCGCCCGCCACCGACGACAGGATATCGCCGGTATAGGCCAGTTGCAGAACCAGCGGGTCGCGCGCCTCGACCTCCGGCAGTTCGACGTTGCCGGGCGCGCGTTCGACGCTGGGCGCGGCGACCTGTGCCGCGGCCGGCGTGGCAAGTGCCACCGCCAGCAACGCCAAAGCCACCCTGCCCCACGTCATCCGCATATCGTCGTCCAGCTTCGGCATCCATCGGTCCTACCGCGTGCGCCGTTACAGACTTCTTGCCGCCTTGCAGAGAGGGGGCGGCAGGGTTGACCATGGCGGCGGGCGCGGGACATGCTGCCTCTCCGCCAGGGGACATGCCATGTATCAGCGTTTTGCCGACATCATCGACGCCGTGACCGCGATCCGGCACGATATTCATGCCCATCCCGAACTGGCCTTTGCCGAGCACCGGACCGCCGCGCTGGTTGCGGAACAGCTGGCCGCCGTCGGGCTGCGGGTTACGACAGGTATCGGCGGGACGGGTGTCGTCGGCACCTTGACGCACGGGCGGCCGGGTCCCGCTCTGGGGCTGCGCGCCGATATGGACGCGCTGCCGTTCCACGAAGAGGGATCGCCGGCCTATGCCAGCAAGACGGCGGGCGTCTTTCACGGCTGCGGCCATGACGGCCATACCGCGATCCTGATCGGCGCGGCGCGGCATCTGGCGTCGCTGCCGCCGTTCGACGGCGCGATCCATTTCATCTTCCAGCCTGCCGAAGAAGGCCATGCCGGCGCGCGGGCGATGATCGAGGACGGGTTGTTCGAGCGTTTTCCGTGCGACTATGTCTATGCGCTGCATAACTGGCCCGACCTGCCGGCGGGCGAGTTGCAGACGCGGCCCGGGCCGATCATGGCGGCGGCCGACAAGTTCGAGATCGCAATCCACGGCAAGGGCGGCCATGCCGCGCAGCCGCACACCACGCCCGACGCGGTGCTGGCGGCCGCGCAGCTGGTGACGCAGCTCAACACCATCGTCGCGCGCCGGGTGCCGCCGACCCGCTCCGCCGTGCTGTCGGTCACGCAGATGGCCGGCGGGCTGACTCACAACGTCATCCCGGCGGAGGTGCGGCTGGTCGGGACGGTCCGCACGTTCGACGCCCAAGCGCAGGAGATCGTCGAGGCAGCGATCCGGTCGATGGCGGAAGGGATCGGCATCGCCAGCGATACGCGAGTCGAGGTGACCTATACCCGTTATTACCCGGCGACGATCAACGATCCGGGTGCTGCCGCGATCGCACTGGCGGCAGCGGCGGATGCCGGCCTGTCCCATGCCGAGGCGCCCGATCCGGCGTTCACGTCGGAGGACTTTTCCTTCATGCTTCAGGCCTGTCCGGGTGCCTATGTCTGGCTGGGGCAGGCACGGACCGAGGGGGAGAATGCCGCGCTCCACCATCCGCGATACGACTTCAACGATGCGATCATCGGCCCGGGCATGGCGTGGATCACGGCGCTGGCGGCGCGGGTGGTGGGCGTCGTCGCCGACTGATCAGAGATATTTCAGCCAGGCAATGTCCCGGCGGCGCTGCTTCACGCCCGCAAACCAGCGGGTCGGGAAATACAGCGCGACGACGAGCACGGCATAGCAGGCCCAAATCCAGCCGAGATGGCCGAGCACGAACAGATCGCCGTCGTTCGGCCCCGACACCGCGAGCGCGACCAGATATCCGACGCGCAGAACGTACAGGTGCAGCAGATAATAGAACATCGGCGCGCTACCCAGCGTCGCCAGCGGTCCGATCACTTGCGGCCACCGGGCCCGCTCGAACAGGACGAGCAGCAACGCCCCCACGCCCAGCGTCGACATCAGGAAGAGCAGCGATGGCGGATATTTGGTCAGCGCGAGAAAGCCGATCACGGTCCGCAGCAGCGTGCCGGCATCCACCCAGGGGCGGTCGCCATACAGGTTGAGCATGCGCAGCAGGACGAACCCGGCGACGAGGCCGACCCCCAGCAGCAGCAGCCGGCGTTGCCGCACCACCGGGTCTGCACCCCGACCGAACCACGGCCCCATGCCATAGCCGAGCAGGATGACGCCGATCCATGGCAGGACCGGGTAGGTCGTCTTGATGGTGATACCGGCAAGGTCGAACGCGGCGCGCTGGTGCAGCAGCGCCCAGGGGACGTAGAAGGCATCCCCCGGTGCCAGCACGATCCCGTCGAGCAGATTGTGGCCGCAAACGATGGCGAGGCCGAGCGCAACGACGACCGTGCGCGACAGATGCACCGCGCCGGCCAGGCAGATCATGCTGACGCCGATCGCCCAGATCACCTGCAGCCAGATCGTCTGTGGCGGGAACCGTGCCGACCACGCGAACGACACGAAGCTGATTTCCAGAAGCAACAGGAACACGCCCCGCCGCAACAGGAAGCCGGACAATTCGGCACGCGAATGCTTCTGGCCATAGAGCCACGCCGACAACCCGGTCAGCGCCACGAATACCGGCGCGCAAATCGTGCTCAACAACCGGGTGAAGAACAGCGCGGGCAGGACGGTGCGGGCATCGACGGGATCGCCGACCTGCATGTGCAGGAAAAAGGTCTCGCGCACATGGTCGAGCAGCATGACGACCATCACGAAACCGCGCAGCGCGTCGATCGACTGCAGCCGGGCCGTCGCGGCTACCCTCGGCATGGTGGCGACGGCGCGGTGGGCGATGCCGTCAAAGGTTGCGGTGGCCACGCGATACTTCCGAATCGATCATGGTTGCCCGCATACCGACTTTTACGCGTGATGTTATATCAATAATTTCTGTCGGCGATGATCGTCGCTCGCGATGACATGGCCGGGAATGTCAGGCTAAGACGGAGGGAAATTTCGTGCAGCGAGGAAGCAGGCCATGCCGGGAACCTTCAAGGCCCATCACCACGGGAAGTGCCGGTGACGACGTTCCTGTATGTCGCAGCACCCGAGCGCGGACGGGTATGGGCATCGATGCTCGCGCAGGCCCTGCCCGAGTTGGAGGTACGACTGTCGCCCGATATCGGCGATCCGGCCGATGTGCGGTTCCTCGCGGCATGGACATTGCCGACCGGATTGATCGAAACGCTGCCGAACCTTGAGGTGCTGTTCTCGATCGGGGCCGGCGTCGACCAGCTCGATCTCGGCCAGATTCCGGCGAACGTCACCGTCGTTCGGCTGATCGAGCCGAACCTTGCTGCTGCGATGGCGGAATATGCCGCGATGACGGTGCTGGCGCTCCACCGCGATCTATATGCCTATGCCGACCAGCAACGGAACGAGCTGTGGCAGCAACTGCCGCAGGTTCCGGCGGCTGCGCGTCGTGTCGGGATCGCCGGGTTGGGGCAGATGGGCAAGGCCGCGCTGGCGGCACTCGCACCGTTCGGTTTCGCGCTATCGGGATGGAGCCGGTCGCCGCGCGAGGTGGCCGGGGTCACTTGTTTCCACGGCGCGGACGGGCTGCGTTCCTTTGCCGCGCAGACCGACATTCTGGTGAGCCTGCTTCCCCTCACCCATGAGACGCGCGGCTTCCTAGGTACGTATCTGTTCGCGCAGATGCCGGCGGGCGCGGCGATCGTCAGCGCGGGGCGTGGCGGGCATCTCGATGCGCCGGCATTGATCGCGGCGCTCGACAGCGGGCGGCTGTCGCGCGCGATCCTCGACGTCACGCCGGTCGAGCCGCTGCCGGCGGGCGATCCACTGTGGACGCATCCGCGCGTCGTGGTCACGCCGCATGTGGCGGCGGCGACCGATAGCGAAGGTTCGGGGAAGGCGGTGATCGCCAATCTGCGCCGCCATCTGGCGGGCGAGCCGATGATCGGCATCGTCGAGCGCGATCGGGGATATTGAAGCGCTGTGGCCGCATCCAAAATGATGCGCCATGGCGCGAGTGACGGGGCTCGAACCCGCGACCTCCGGCGTGACAGGCCGGCGCTCTAACCAACTGAGCTACACCCGCTCTCTAGCGAGGAGGCGGCCTTTACGGAGCCGCGCCGGGGCTGTCAACGCCGCTATTGGCATTTCCTGCATTTCGTTGCGGCGGCGGCACGTCCTGCACCAGCGTGCCGTGTTCGAACAGGAAGCCGGCAATGTCGGGCTTCCCCGCGCCTTTCAGCACCGTTTGGATGATGATCAGCAGCGGAACGGCCAGCAGCGCGCCGGGCGTGCCCCAGACCCAGCCCCAGAAGCTGAGGGTAATCAGGATCATCAGCGGATTGATCGTCAGGCGGTGGCCGACGACCAGTGGGGTGATGACGTTCGCCTCGACCAGATGCGCTCCGACCATGATCGCGGCGGGCAGCAGCGCCCACCAGATATCGGTGAAGGTCATCAATCCGCCCAGCGCCAGCAGCAGCGCGGCGAAGATCGGCCCGAGATAGGGCACATAGTTCAGCAACGCGACGATGCCGCCCCACATCAGCGGTGTCGGCATGCCGATATACCATAGCGCCAGCGCGACGATAACGCCCAGCATCAGGTTGATAAGCGTGATCGTCCCCAGATAGGCCGAGGTGTCGTCGACGACATTCTGGATCACGCGCGCGGTCGCCATCGCACCGCCAAAGCTGCTGCGCCCGGTGATCGCGGCTCGACGCAAATTGGTCCAGCCGGCGAGGAAGAAATAGATCACGAGGATCGCGAAGAACATCTCCAACAGCGCCGACGGGGCGGAGGTCGTCACCAGATCGAGCAACGATTGCGGCGGTGCGACGCTGGTCGCGGTCTGCTTGGCCGGCGCGGTCGCGACGTTCGCGATCAGGCCGTTCACGAATTTTTCGAGGCTGGCGTAGAAGTCGATCAGCGGTGCGACATTCTGCTGCACGCGGTCGATGCGGTCGGGCAATATCTGCGCCCAGCCCCAGGCCGGCACGACGATCGACGCCAGCGCGCCATTGGCGACGATCAGGAACAGCATGACGCAGAAGAAGGCGGCCAGCGGCGCGGGTACGCGGTGGCGTTCCTGCCATTCGAGCAGCGGGACCAGCGCGATGGCGATGACGATCGCGGCGGTCAGCGGCAGGAAGAAGCGCGCGCCCGCCTGCAAGGCGAAGGGCAGCGCGAGCACCAGCCCGACGCCGGCGATCAGCGTCAGCGCGGCGAGCAACCGGTCGCGACGCAACTCCTCGGTCGGGGCATCGACCACCGCATCGACCGGATCGGACGGCGGCGTGGCAGCGGTCCCGGTCGCGCCGGCGCGCTCGACCGGCGGCGGCGAAGCAGTGGATTCGGTTGCGGAATCTGCCATGGAATCAGTCTAGCCCCCCTGGCGATACCCGCCAATGACGGCGTAACGCATGGAAGCGGGATTCGCGCCATGATGCGAACTAATGCCCCTTCCGTTTCCTCATTCCGGGCTTGACCCAGGGTCCTGCTTTCACTTTGGTGTCGAGAAGCAGCGGGACCCCGGATCAAGTCCGGGGTGACGATATGGGGTATGCGTTCTATTTCCCTAAATATCGTCGGGCGACGCGGACTGGTCGATCGCGGTGCGCATCATCTTGAGCGCCTCGCCCAGTGGCGCGATCCTGACCGCGCCGCGACCGATATTGCCGTAATGGCATTCGGCGGTCGCGACCGGTCCGTCGCGTCGCGCGCACGCGAAATGGACCAACCCCGCTTCATCGCCCGGCGCGCCCTCCCCCGCAAAGCCGGTCACCGCCAGCGCGATATCGGCATCCGACCCACGCAGCGCGCCGCGCGCCATCGCTTCGGCCACGTCGCGACTGACAGCGCCGCAATCGTCGAGCATCCCGCGGTCGACGCCGAGCAACTCGCATTTGGCGGCCTCGCTATAGACGACGAACCCCCGGTCGAAGGCGTGCGAGGAACCCTCTACATCGGTCAGCAGCGCGGCAAGCATTCCCCCGGTGCAGCTTTCGGCCGTGGCGAGGGTTACGTCGGCGGCGCAGGCGGATTCGAGCAGATCAGCAGCGGCCTGCTCGACCGCGTCGGGCAAGGCGGGGGCCAGTGTCTCGGTCATGCGGTGCCGTTCTTGCGGCGGGTCTCCCAGCCCTTCCTTGCGGCAGCGGAGCGATCGGCGGCGGGGCGCTTCGCCGCCGCCTTGCCACCGCGACGCGCCGAGCCATGGCTGTCGGGCTTGCCGCGGCCCGAGCCGGATTTGTTACCGCCGCCCGAATCCTTGTTGACGGTCGCCCAGGCGCGGGCCTCCGCTTCCTTTTCCGGCACGCCGCGCGCTTCATAGCCCTGCTCGATATGCTCGGCCTTGCGTTTCTGCTTGTCGGTATAGCTGCTCTTGTCGCCGCGCGGCATGCGATCCCTCCATCACAACGGATGAAGGATCGAACGATCAACGACTTAGGCCGGTTTCATACCGACAGGATCGAAGTGTATAACGCATGATAGCGTTCGGCCATCGCCTCGACCGAAAAGCGTTCGGCGACGATTTTGCGGCAATTTGCGCGGTCGATCTCCGCGACGCGGTCGATCGCGGCGATGGCCTGGTCGAGGGTGTCGACCAAGAAGCCGTTGACGCCGTGTTCGATCAGTTCGGGCATCGAACCGCGGTTATAGGCGATGACCGGCGTGCCGCAGGCCATCGCCTCCACCACCGAAAGGCCGAAGGGTTCGTCGAAGCCGATCAGATGGAGCAGCGCGCGGGCGCCGCCCAGCAGGTCGGTCCGCGCCTTGCCGCCGACAGCGCCGTGGAAGACCACGCGGTCACCGTCGATGTGCGGCTCGACCTCCTCGCGCCAGTAGCGGTCGTCCTGCACGATCCCGGCCATGTGCAGGCGGCGGTCGCCGGCGTGCGCGGCGGCAATGGCTTCCGCTGCACCCTTGTCCGGATGCATCCGGCCGAAGAACAGCAGGTCGTCGCTGCCCTGTGCATCGAACGGAAAGTCGTCGAGCGGGATACCGTGATGGATCGTCGCGGCATAGCGCAACGAGGGATGGCGGTCGGCATCGCTGATCGCGACATAGTGCACCCGGTCCTGATAGGGGGCGTACATCGGCAGGATGCGGTCGGACGAAAAGCCGTGGATCGTCGTCACCATCGGGGTGTCGACCAGCCCCGAAAAGGCATGGGCCGGAAAATCCGCCTGATTGTGGATCAGGTCGAATTCGCCGGCGCGTTCGAAGACATGGGCGAGGTGCGCGAATTCCCACACCTTCGCGTCGATCGACCGGTCTTCGCTATAGGGTGCAGGCACGACCCCGGCGAGGGTCGCGGCGGTGATACTGTCCTGCGTGGCGAACAGGGTCACGTCGACCCCGCGCGCGACCAGCGCCTCGGTCAGCAGGCTGGTGACCAGCTCCCACGGGCCATAGTGGCGCGGCGGCGTGCGCCACGCGATCGGGGCAATCATCGCGATACGCATCAGTCGACTTTCAGGATCAGCCCCTCGGCGGGACGCAGGCGGGTGGGATCGGCGGCGGGGTGCGTCGACAGGATGACCTGCCCGGGTTCGATCGCGATGACGGCCGGGGCGTCGGACAGGTTGAGGGCGATGCGATACGGGCCCCGGCGGTAGGTCAGCACGTCCCCTTCGGCGCGGACATCGTCGATCGGTCCGGTCGCCAGCTCGGGCGTCGCGCGCCGTAGTGCGAGGAGGCGGCGGTAGAAGGTCAGCATCGACACCGGGTCCTCCGCCTGTGCGGCGACGTTGAGCGGCAGGTGCGCGGGGTCGATGGGCAGCCACGGATCGCCGGTGGTAAAGCCGCCCTTCGCATCCCATGGCAGCGGGGTACGCACCGGATCGCGGCCGAGACCGAGGCCGGGTTCGCGCAGCTCGCGGGGGTCCTGTACCTTGTCGGGCGGTACCTGCGCATCGGTCAGGCCCAGTTCGTCGCCCTGGTACAGCGTCGGCGTACCACGCAGCGTCAGCAGCAGCATCGCCGCGACCCGCGCTTGGCGCCTGCCGACGCGGGTGGCGATGCGGGGACGGTCGTGGTTGCCGAGCACCCAGTTGGGCCAGCCGCCCGCGGGCAGCGCCGCTTCATACTCGATGATGCGGGCGGCGAGTTCGGCAGCGTCCCACTTCGCCTCGATCAGCTGAAAATTGAACGGCAGGTGGACGCCGGGCGCTTCCGTCGTGCCGTAATAGGTCATCAGCTTCGGGATCGGCAGATAGATTTCGCCGACCAGCACCGCGCCGAATTCGTCCGCTTGGTCGCGCATGGCGGTGCCGATGGCGTGAACCTCGGGCTGGTCGGTCGAATGGAGCTGGAGCACGCGGTGCATGTCGCCCATGCCTTCGCGGAAATGCGGGTTGGGCGGATTGTCGGGGAAGTCGGCATGCTTGACCATGTGCCACTGCACATCGATGCGGAAACCGTCGACCCCGCGTTCGAACCAGAAACGCATCGCCGCCAGCATCGCGGCCTGCACCTCGGGATTGCGCCAGTTCAGGTCGGGCTGTTCGGGCAGGAAGGCGCGTGAATAATATTGGCCGGTGGCGGGATCGAAGGTCCATGCCGGCCCGCCGAAATCGCTGATCCAGTTGTTGGGCGGGCCGCCATCGGGTGCCGGATCGCGCCAGATATACCAGTCGCGTTTGGGATTATCGCGCATCGAGCGGCTTTCGACGAACCAGGGATGCCGGTCGGAGCTATGGTTCGGCACGAAATCGAGCAGCACGCGGATGCCCGCCGCATGTGCCTTTGCCAGTAGCGCGTCGAAATCGGCAAGCGTGCCGAAGCGCGGGTCGATGCCGGTATAGTCGGCCACGTCATAGCCGAAATCGGCCATGGGCGATGGGTAGATCGGCGAAATCCAGATTGCATCAATGCCGAGATCGACCAGATAGTCGAGCCGGTCGGCGATCCCGTTCAGGTCACCGATCCCGTCCCCGTCGCTATCGGCGAAGGAGCGGGGGTAGATTTGGTAGATGGAGGCGGCCTGCCACCATGGTTGCGTTTGGGAAACGATCACGCACCGACAAGCCGCCAGCGGGGAAAACGTTCCCCCTTATTCGAACTCCATGATGACCGCATCGACCGCCAGGCTGTCGCCGGCGGCATGGGCGATGCGGGCGACGGTGCCAGGCCGTTCGGCGCGCAGGATGTTCTCCATCTTCATCGCCTCGACCACGGCCAGCGGCTGTCCGGCCTCGACCCTCTGCCCTTCGGCCACCTCGACGCGGGTCAACAGGCCGGGCATCGGGCAGAGCAGGAAGCGCGACAGGTCGGGCGGGACCTTTTCGATCATGTGCCGGGTGAGGTCGGCGACATGCGGCGGCAGGACTCGGACAAGGTGGGTGGCGCCGCGGGCGGTCAGCTTCCACCCGCCGATGGTGCGGGCGACGCGGACGGCCAGTTCGGCGTCGTCGATCCGCGCGACCACGACGCGCTGCGAGGGGCGCCAGTGCATCACGACGTCGAGCGGCATGTCGCCATCGATATTGACCAGCAGCCCGCCGTCATAGCCGTCGACGCAGATGTCGAAGCGATGCTCGCCGATGGTAACGATCCGTTCGGTCGAAGGGGCCGGACGGGTGCCGAGCTGGCCATCGATCGAACGGACGCGGTGCGATTGTTCGAGGTCGATCACCACCGCGACCGCCGCCAGTTGTCGCAGCAGGGCGGGATCGGCCGGCGCGCCGTGGAAGCCCTCGGGATATTCCTCCGCGATGAAGCCGGTCGTCAGCGCGCCTTCGCGGAAGCGAGGGTGCTGCATGATGGCGGAGAGGAAATCGATATTGTTGCCGACGCCGGCCAGTTCGAAGCGGTCGAGCGCGGCGACCTGCGCATCGATCGCGGCTTCGCGGGTCGGTGCCCAGGTGACGAGCTTGGCGATCATCGGGTCGTAGAACATGCTGACCTCGCCCCCTTCGACGACGCCGTCGTCGACGCGGGTGCGGGGCGCTTGGTGCTCGACGGGGGGCGTACTCGGACGGTACGTTTCTGTAACGCTTTGATACGGATCGCGGGTGGCAGGCGGCACGTAGCGCGTCAGCCGCCCTGTGCTGGGCAGGAAGCCGCGATAGGGGTCTTCGGCGTAGACGCGGTTTTCGATCGCCCAGCCGGTCAGCTTTACCTCGTCCTGGGTGAAGGCCAGCTTCTCGCCGGCCGCGACGCGCAGCATCTGTTCGACGAGGTCAAGGCCGGTAATTTCCTCGGTCACCGGATGCTCGACCTGCAGGCGAGTGTTCATTTCGAGGAAGTAGAAGCTCTCGCCGGTCGTATCGGCGCCTGACACGATCAGTTCGACCGTACCGGCCGAATAATAGCCTACCGCCCGCGCAAGCGCGACCGCCTGTTCGCCCATCGCCTTACGCATCGCGGGGGTCACGAAGGGCGACGGTGCCTCCTCGACGACCTTCTGGTGGCGGCGCTGGATCGAGCATTCGCGCTCACCGAGATAGACGATGTTGCCATGCTGGTCGCCCAGCACCTGGATTTCGATGTGTCGCGGGCTTTCGATGAACTTTTCGATGAAGACGCGGTCATCGCCGAAGCTGGCCAGCCCCTCGCGCTTGGTCGCGTCGAAGCCCTCGCGGACGTCCTGTTCGCTCCACGCCAGGCGCATACCCTTGCCGCCGCCGCCGGCCGAGGCCTTCATCATCACCGGATAGCCGATGTCGGTGGCGATCCGCACCGCTTCCTCGGTGTCGGCGATCTCGCCCAGAAAGCCGGGGACGACGTTGACGCCGGCCGCCTGCGCCAGTTTCTTCGATTCGATCTTGTCGCCCATCGCGGCGATGGCGTTCGGCGGCGGGCCGACAAAGGCGATGCCGGCATCGGCACAGGCGCGCGCGAAGCTTTCGCGTTCCGACAGGAAGCCATAGCCGGGATGGATACAGTCGGCGCCGGTTGCCTTGGCGGCAGCGAGGATCAGTTCGGGGACCAGATAGCTCTGTGCGGCAGGTGCCGGACCCAGCCGCACGCTCTCGTCCGCCATCATGACGTGCGGCGCGCGCGCGTCGGCATCGGAATAGACCGCGACGGTCGCGATCCCCATCCGCTTGGCGGTCCGCATCACCCGGCACGCGATTTCGCCGCGATTGGCGACCAGAATCTTCTTGAACACGTCACTCTCCCGTCCGCCCTGCTGTGGCAGGGTCAGCATCCATTCCGGCGGTGCGGCGTCAGCAGCACCCGCCCTTGCGCATCGGCTCGTCGGCGACCATCGGCGTCATGCCCAGTTTCGCCAGCAGCGCAGCATCGGCATCGTCGCCGGCATTGCCGGTGGTCAGCAACCGGTCGCCGGTGAAGATCGAGTTCGCCCCGGCCATGAAGCACAGCGCCTGCGTCGCGTCCGACATGCTTTCGCGGCCGGCGGACAGGCGCACCATGCTCATCGGCATGGTGATGCGCGCGACGGCGACGGTGCGGACGAATTCGATGTCGTCGAGCTTCGCGAGCGGCGTGTCGGCGAGCATGTTGCCGAGCACCGTGCCCTTGACGGGCACCAGCGCATTGACCGGCACGCTATCGGGATGGCGGGGCAGCGTGGCGAGTGCGTGGACGAAGCCGACGCGATCGGCGCGGGTTTCGCCCATGCCGACGATGCCGCCGCAGCAGACGTTGATCCCCGCCTCCCGCACATGCGCCAACGTGTCGAGCCGGTCGTCGAACGTCCGGGTGGTGATGACGTTGGCGTAGTTTTCGGGCGAGGTGTCGATATTGTGGTTGTAATAGTCGAGGCCCGCCTGCCCCAGCCGCTGCGCCTGATCCGGGGTCAGCATGCCGAGCGTCATGCAGGTCTCCATGCCCATCGCCGCCACGCCCTCGACCATCGCGACGATCTTGTCCATGTCGCGGTCCTTGGGGTTGCGCCATGCCGCACCCATGCAGAAGCGCTGCGATCCTGCCGCCTTCGCCTCGGCGGCGATGGCTAGGACGGCGTCGACGTCCATCAGCTTTTCGGCCTTCAGCTGCGTGTCGGCGCTGGCCGATTGCGAGCAATAGCCGCAATCCTCGGGGCAGCCGCCGGTCTTGATCGACAACAATGTGCAGAGCTGTACCTGCCCGACCGCATGGTGCGCGCGGTGGACGGTCTGGGCGCGGAACATCAGTTCGTCGAAGGGGAGGTCGAACAGGTCGGCGATTTCGGCGCGGGTCCAGTTGTGCCGAACTTGTTCGGCGCACCCCCGCGCAGGCGGGGGCCCAGAACCAAGGGCGTCGCGCTCGCCGCTTTGCCCCCTCGCCTGCGCGGGGGTATGGGTGGCGTTTGCAGGTACAGACACAATCACATTCATTCGACAGTCTCTCCAACCGGCGGGAGGTTGTGGCCGAGCAGTTTCAGCACCTCCGCCGCGGCATGGACCAGGTTGGTGCCCGGTCCGAAGATCGCCGCCACCCCGGCGTCGCGGAGCAGCGCATAATCCTGTGGCGGGATGACCCCGCCCGCGATGACACGGATATCGCTGCGCCCGGCATCGGCAAGGCGTCCGATGAGTTCGGGGATCAGCGTATTGTGCCCGGCGGCGAGGCTGGACGCGCCGACGACATCGACCCCCTCGGCGATCGCCAGCTGCGCAGTTTCCTCCGGGGTCTGGAACAGTGGGCCGGACACGATGTCGAAGCCGAGATCGGCAAAGGCGCTGGCGACGACGTTCGCACCGCGATCGTGACCGTCCTGCCCCATCTTCGCGACCAGCATGCGGGGTTTGCGGCCCAGGCGGCGCTCGACCGCCGCGACGCCCTCGCCGGCGCGCAGCCAGCCGCTGTCATCGGCATGGGCCGGGCCGTAAATGCCCTTGACCGGCGTGACCGATACGGCGTGACGACCAAATGCGACCTCCATCGCCGCCGACATCTCGCCCAAAGTCGCGCGGGCGCGGGCGGCGGCGACACACAGCGCCAGCAGATTGCCGTCGCCGCGTGCGCCGTCCTGTAGCGCGGTTAGCGCGGCCTGGGTCTTGGCTTCGTCGCGTGTTGCCTTCACCCGTTCGATCCGGCGGATCTGGTCGGCGCGGACCTTGGCATTGTCGATCGAGAGGATGTCGATCGGGTCTTCCTCGGCCAGCCGGTATTTGTTGACGCCGACGATGACGTCCTCGGCGCGGTCGACTCGCGCCTGCCGGGCGGCGGCGGCGCGTTCGATATGTTCCTTGGGCAGGCCGGAGTTCACGGCGTCGATCATGCCGCCCGCTGCCTCGACCTCCTCGATCAGCGCCCATGCCTTGTCGGCCAGTTCCTTCGTCAGCGCCTCGACATAATAGCTGCCGCCCAAGGGATCGACGACATGGGTCATGCCGGTCTCTTCCTGAAGGATCAGCTGCGTATTGCGCGCGATCCGGGCAGAGAAGTCGGTCGGAAGTGCCACCGCTTCGTCGAGCGAGTTGGTGTGGAGCGACTGGGTGCCGCCGAAGGTAGCTGCCATCGCCTCCACGGTGGTGCGGATGACGTTGTTGTACGGGTCCTGCTCGGTCAGCGAGACGCCACTGGTCTGGCAGTGGGTGCGCAGCATCTGGCTGCGGGCGTTGCCGCCGAAATCGGCGATGATCCGGCTCCACAGCGTACGCGCGGCGCGCAGCTTGGCGATCTCCATGAAGAAGTTCATGCCGATGCCGAAGAAGAAGGACAGCCGCCCGGCGAACGCGTCGATATCCAGCCCGCGTGCCAGCGCCGCGCGGACATAGGCCATGCCGTCGGCCAGCGTGAACGCCAGTTCCTGCACCGCCGTCGCCCCGGCTTCGTGCATGTGATAGCCGCTGATCGAGATGCTGTTGAACCGTGGCATGTGCTCGGCGGTATAGGCGATGATGTCCGACACGATCCGCATCGATGGCTCGGGCGGATAGATGTAGGTATTGCGGACCATGAACTCCTTGAGGATGTCGTTCTGGATCGTGCCCGACAGCTTGTCCGGGCCGACGCCCTGTTCCTCCGCCGCGACGATGTAAAAGGCGAGGCAGGGCAGCACCGCGCCGTTCATCGTCATGCTGACCGACATGGTGTCCAATGGGATGCCGTCGAACAGGATCTTCATGTCGTCGATCGTGTCGATCGCGACCCCGGCCTTCCCCACATCGCCCGCCACGCGCGGGTGGTCGCTGTCATAGCCACGATGGGTGGCGAGGTCGAAGGCGACCGACAGCCCCTTCTGCCCGGCGGCGAGGTTGCGGCGGTAGAAGGCGTTCGATTCCTCGGCGGTCGAGAAACCGGCATATTGGCGGATGGTCCAGGGACGCCCGGCATACATCGACGCCTTCACCCCGCGCGTGAACGGCGCGAAGCCGGGCAGACCGGGATCGGGCGCATCGGCGGCGGTGTAGAGCGGCTTGACCACGATCCCCTCCGGCGTGGTCCAGTTCAGGTCGGCATCCTTCACCTCACGCGCGGCGAGCTTCTGCCAGTCTTCGAGGGTCGGGCCGGTCATCGCATGGGTCCTACCGCCGGACGGGGGCGCAAGTCGAGGCAGGTCATGTCAGGCTCCGGTAAAACGGGGAGTACGCTTGGTAAGGAAGGCGGTGCCACCTTCGACCGCGTCGCTGGTCGCGCGGGCGGTGCGCTGGGCTTCCGCCTCACGCGCCATGGCGGCGGGATAGTCATGGTCGAGGGCATAGGCGAGATTGGCGCGCATCAGGCCGAGCGCGACGGTCGGTCCGGCCGCCAGCCGACGGGCAAGCGCCAGCGCCTCGTCCTCGAGGCTCCCGCCATCGACGACGGCGTGGATCATGCCCCAGTCGAGCGCGGTGGCGGCAGGCACCCGTTCGCCGAGCATCATCATGCGGGCGGCCCGCGCACGCCCGATCAGGCGCGGCAGCATCCAGCTGGCCCCACCATCGGGGACGAGGCCGATATTGACGAACGCCTGCAGGAAATAGGCATCGTCGGCGGCGACGCAGAAATCGGAGGCGAGCGCGAGGCTGCACCCGATCCCCGCCGCCGCGCCGCGGACCGCGCTGACCACCGGTACGGGGAGCTCGGCGATCGCCTGCAGCGTGGGGTTATAATGGTTGGTGAGCGCGGCATGGGTCATGGCAGGCGCATCGTCGCCACCCAGCGCCGCCATCACATCCGCGCCGGAACAGAAGGCACGCCCTGCCCCGCTCAACAGGACCGCGCGCGCACCGTCGAGGTTCGCCAGCGCATCGCGAATCGCATCGAACATTGCCGGTGGCGCGGCGTTCAGCCGGTCGGGCCGGTCGAGCGTGATGCCCAGCACGTCGCCGTTCCGCTGCACCCGAATATCGCCTGCCATCGAATCGCTCTCCCGTATCTTTTGATACGGTTTGCGAAAAGGACGCGGCGAATGCCAGCCCTAACGCAAGCGCGGCGGGGTTGCCCCCGCCGCGTCGCGCCCGTGCCGTAACGGCAGGCTTACCAGAAAATGTCGTACTCGACGTCGACCACCTGGCCCGAACGGACGTCCACCAGCAGCGCGTCGTTATAATAGCGCACCCAGCGATACGGCCCCCACACCTCCGGCAGGCGATAATAGAACGGATCGTTGATCCAGTAGTTCGACCCGAACAGGAACGAGTTCAGCCGGACGCCGACGCCGAAGCGGCGATAGCCATAGCTCCAGCCCGACGGCGCGTAATAACGCGGCAGGCGGTACAAACCACGGTTCTGCTGGCGATAGCGGTTCCAGTCATAGCGGTCGTCGCGCCGCCAGCCACGATCCCACTGGCCGCCGCGTTCCCAGCGATTGCCACGATCCCAGTCCCGGTCGCCGCGGTTCCAGTCGTTGCGACCCCAGTCGCGACCGTCGCGGCCCCAATCGCGGTTATCGCGGTCCCAGCCGCCATTCTGCTGTTCGCGACGCCATTGTTCCCGGCGCCATTGCTCGCGGCGATCGCGGTCGAACTGGCCACGGCCATCCGCGCGCGGCCAGTCGCGGCGCAGCGCCTCGCGATCGATCTGCCCCTGCGCGTCGCGCGGCGGGGTTCGGAAGTCGCGGTCGGGACGCGGCGCATCCTGCCGCCCCTGCCACCCGCCGCGGTCACCGCGATTACCCTGCTGCCAGTCGCCGCGCAGCCGCTCGCGGTCGATCTGCCCGTTGCCGTCGCGCGGTGGGCGCGGCCGGTCGAAGCCGCTGCGGTCGCCGCGATCCTGCCAGCCGCGCTGCGGTTCGGTGCGCTGTTCGTCGATGCGCGGGCGTTCGGGGCGCGGCTGCGGTGCTTCGACGCGGATATCGTTGCGGAATTCGGCACGCGCGCCGGGCGATTCGCCACCGGGCGAGCGTTCGATCCGCTCCCGTCCGCCGCGCGGTCCGCGAAACTCCGGATCGGCCTGGGCCATGGCCGCCGTCGGGACCAGCGCCGACACGCTCAACAGGGCCAACAGGAAACGGCTCTTCATTCTCTGCCTCCACCGCCGGAAGTCGCCGGCTACGATGGATGCGGTTTATTACGGGCGCGATCAACTGTTGCTGAATGGCGATGACAGCCAATTGAAAGAATAGGCGCTACTTGGTTGGCGGGGTCAGCGCGGGCGTTTCGCGCGCGGCCTCTGCCCGGTCGATGCCGGGGCGCGGCGGCGGGGCCAGCGTCGCATCGCCACGCGCCGCGGCCGCGGCCTGTCGCACCGCATCGATCAGGCGGGGATAGATGCCGCAGCGGCACAGATGGTTGAGCGCGGCGGCGATCTCCGCTTCGCTCGGGTCGCGGTTCTGGCGCAGCAATGCGACGGTCGCCATGACGAAGCCCGGGATACAGAAGCCGCATTGCACGACCTGCGCCGCGAGGAACGCCGCCTGCACCGGGTGGCTGCGATCGCGCGCCAGCCCTTCGATCGTGGTGACGAACGTCCCTTCCAGGCTGCCGATGGTCACCTGGCACGACTTTACCGCGCGCCCGTCGACATCGACCGTGCAGGCGCCGCAATGGCCGGTGCCGCAGCCATATTTGGTGCCGGTCAGGTTCGATACGTCGCGCAGCGCCCAGAGCAGCGGTGTTTCGGGGTCGAGCCGATATTCCTGCGGCAGGTTGTTGACGGTGAAGCGGCTCATGCGGGCGACCTTGTAGGGACTTGCATGCCACGACGCCAAGTCGAAACGCGTCGTTTCCGTGCGCGGCCTTGAGTCCGGGCGGGCGCAGCGCGACCTGTGAGGGTATGACACTCCCTACCCTGTTCGTGCCGCATGGCGGTGGTCCCTGCTTCTTCCTGAACCCGGGTCAGGCACCCGATCCGATGTGGCGACCGATGCAGGACTATCTGGCCGGGCTGATCGCGTCGCTGCCTGAACGGCCGCGTGCGATCCTGATGATTTCGGGGCATTGGGAGGCGCATCGGCCAACCGTGCATGTCGGCGAGGCGCCGTCGCTGCTCTATGATTATTACGGCTTTCCCGAACACACCTATCACCTGCGCTGGGACGCGGCGGGTGCGCCGGACGTGGCGCGACGGGCGGCGGCGCTATTGCAGGGTGCCGGCTTTGCAACGGCGGAGGAAGCGACGCGCGGCTGGGACCATGGCGTGTTCATTCCGATGATGGTCGCGGTGCCGGAGGCCGATATTCCGCTGGTCCAGATATCGCTCGACCGCTCGCTCGACCCGGCCGCGCATATCGCGATGGGGCGGGCGCTGGCGCCGCTCAGGGATGAAGGCGTGCTGATCATCGGGTCGGGCATGAGCTTCCATAACCTGCGCGCGCGTGGGGCGTCGGTCACGCCGATCGCCGACGAATGGGACGCCGCGCTGACCGCCGCGGTGACTGAGCCCGACCCGGCGATGCGGGCGGAGCGGGTCGCGGCATGGGAGCACCTCCCCCATGCCCGCTTTGCCCATCCAGAGGCCGAGCATCTGCTGCCGCTGATGGTAGCGCTGGGTGCGGGTGGCGATGGTCCGGCGGTCCGCGACTATCGCGATGTGGTGATGGGCTGGGTCGTGTCCGGCTATCGCTTCGGGTGACGCAAGAATATTGCGCTTCTCCCCCTCCTGCTGGCACAAGGGCGGAAACGCCCGACCAACGGGCCAAGGAGAGACGATGCTCGAAGCACTCGAAGCGCTGGAGAAGCGCCGCGCGGCCGCCCGGGCCGGTGGCGGCGAGAAGCGGGTCGCGGCGCAGCACGCCAAGGGCAAGCTGACGGCGCGCGAACGGCTGGACGTGTTCCTCGACGAAGGATCATTCGAGGAACTCGACATGTATGTCGAACATAACTGCGTCGATTTCGGGATGCCGGACCAGGTCATTCCCGGCGACGGCGTGGTGACGGGATCGGGCACGGTCAACGGCCGGCTGGTCTATGTCTTCAGCCAGGACTTCACCGTGTTCGGCGGGTCGCTGTCGGAGCGCCATGCGCAGAAGATCTGCAAGATCATGGACATGGCGATGAAGGTCGGCGCGCCGGTCATCGGACTGAACGATTCGGGCGGCGCGCGGATTCAGGAGGGCGTCGCGTCGCTCGGCGGCTATGCCGAGGTGTTCCAGCGCAACGTGCTGGCGTCGGGCGTGGTGCCGCAGCTGTCGCTCATCATGGGGCCGTGCGCGGGCGGCGCGGTCTATTCGCCCGCCATGACCGACTTCATCTTCATGGTGAAGGATTCGAGCTACATGTTCGTGACCGGGCCGGATGTGGTCAAGACGGTGACGAACGAGGTGGTGACGCAGGAAGAGCTGGGCGGCGCGATCACCCACACGACCAAGTCGTCGGTCGCCGACTGCGCGTTCGAGAATGATATCGAGGCGTTGCTGGCGGCGCGCGACTTCGTCGATTTCCTGCCGGTGAACAACCGCAGCGGCGTACCGGAACGGCCGAGCGACGATCCGTGGGACCGGATCGAACCCAGCCTCGACACGCTGATCCCGCCGAGCGCCAACCAGCCCTATGACATGCACGAGCTGATCGTGCGGACGCTGGACGATGGCGAGTTCTTCGAACTGCAGCCCGCCCATGCCGGCAACATCATCATCGGCTTCGGCCGGATCGAAGGGCGCACGGTCGGCGTGGTCGCCAACCAGCCGATGGTGCTGGCCGGGTGCCTCGACATCAATTCGTCGAAGAAGGCGGCGCGGTTCGTGCGCTTCTGCGACGCGTTCGAGATCCCGATCGTGACCTTCGTCGACGTGCCTGGGTTCCTGCCCGGGGTCGGCCAAGAGCATTCGGGGATCATCAAGCATGGCGCGAAGCTGCTGTTCGCCTATGCCGAGGCGACGGTGCCCAAGATCACGGTGATCACCCGCAAGGCCTATGGCGGGGCCTATGATGTGATGGCGTCGAAGCATCTGCGTGGTGACCTGAACTATGCGTGGCCGACCGCCGAGATCGCGGTGATGGGTGCGAAGGGCGCGGTGGAGATCATCTTCCGGTCGAAGGACCCGGCCGAGGTCGCGGCGCGGACGGCCGAATATGAGGCGCGCTTCGCCAACCCGTTCGTCGCGGCGAGCAAGGGGTTCATCGACGAGGTGATCCTGCCGCATTCGACCCGACGCCGGGTGGCGCTGGGGCTGCGCAAGCTGCGGAACAAGAAGCTCGAGAACCCGTGGAAGAAGCATGACAATATTCCGCTATGAGCTCCTCCCCGGCACGGGGAGGGGGACCACCGAAGCTGGTGGAGGGGGCGAGCCCCGCAATGCATCCGTGGTGGAGCAGGACGCCCCCCTCCACCATCCTGCGGATGGTCCCCCTCCCCGTGCAGGGGAGGATTGGTTGTGACCCTCGGTCGGTTGAACCATGTCGGTGTCGCAACGCCGTCCATCGCCGTGTCGATTGCGATGTATCGCGACCTGCTGGGCGCCGAGGCGATCGGGGAGCCGTTCGACCTGCCCGCGCAGGGGGTGAAGGTGTGCTTCATCGATGCGCCCAATATGCAGATCGAGCTGATCGAGCCGTATGACGATGCCTCTCCGATCGCCGGGTTTTTGGCAAAGAACCCGGCGGGGGGGCAGCATCATCTGTGCTTCGAGGTGGCGGATATCGATGCCGCCGTCGCCGAGCTGACCGCGAAGGGCGCGCGGGTCTTGGGGAAGCCACGGATCGGAGCGCATGGGACGCCGATCGTGTTCGTCCATCCGCGCGACATGGGCGGGGTGCTCATCGAGTTGATGGAGACGCACAAGCATTGAGCGGGTCGCGGACCGGTTCGATGGAGCCGAAGCCTCCCCACACAATGGATTCCGGCCTTCGCCGGCGTGACGATAGCGGCGCCCGCCCCCTCGACACTAGCGCCGCTATCTGGTTGAACGCCGGCCATGAATACGCCTGTCCGTAAAGCGCCCGGTGGCCCCTCCCCTGTCCGGGCGGAATGGGGCCGCTCGGTCGAGGCGACGCTTTCGGCCGTGCCAGGTATCCGCCGGGCCAAGACCGATGCGGCGGTCGTCTTCGCGCTCACCGACTTCCTGTCGGAGGACGAGTGCGACATGCTGATGGCGACGATCGATGCGGGTCGTCGCAAATCGACGCTGCTGACCGCGACCAACGATCCCAATTTCCGCACCAGCGACAGCTGCGACCTCGACCGGTGGCACCCGCTGCTTCAGCCGATCGACGAGAAGATCGCGCACCTGCTCGGCATCCCGCCGGAGCATGGCGAGACGATGCAGGGCCAGCGATACGCGCCGGGCCAGCAGTTCCGGGCGCATAACGACTATTTCAACGAGAATGAGCCGTACTGGGCTTCGATGGCGGTACAGGGCGGGCAGCGGACCTGGACGGCGATGGTCTATCTGAACGAGGTCGAACAGGGCGGCGCGACATGGTTCCCGCAGGCCGGCGTCCGGTTCAATCCGCGGCCGGGGATGCTGGTCGCGTGGAACAACATGAACGCCGATGGAAGCCCGAACCTCGCCACGCTGCATGAGGGCATGGCGGTGGTCGAGGGCACCAAGTACATCATCACGAAATGGTTTCGCGAGGGGCCCTGGACCCCGACGATCGAGCCTTGAGGGCGGCCAAAGTTCACTAAGTTCACACTCGCCACGGTTTTGTGGCGCTCCATTATCTCCCCGCGCATGACGTCACCCCGGACTTGATCCGGGGTCCCGCTTTCTCACGATCGGTGGAGGAGAAGCGGGACCCCGGGTCGAGCCTGGGGTGACGATTTTGGCGGATCGGGTGGCTGTAGGAAAGCCGAAAGCAGGCGGCGGACAGCCCACCGCCTTGCCCCTTACCCCTTCTTCCGCGCGCGCTTGGGAGCGGCGGCGGCTTCGGTGTCTTCTTCCTCGTCCGGCGTTTCCTCGCCCGCTTCGCTCAAGGCTTCGCCCAGCGCGCGCAGCTTGTCCTGCTGCTTGTCCGATTTCTCGGCGATCTTCGTGGTGGCGGCGCCAAGGCGGTGGAGCAGGTCGTGGATGCGGTCGCTGTCGGGGTTATCCTTTTCCAGCTGTTTGCGCAGCGATGCGAGGTCGCGCAGGATGCCCTTGGCGCCCGGCACGTCGGTGTCGGCCAGCGCGGCTTCCCAATCCTCGATCATCGTCGCGCCCTTGGCGGGCTTGGTCTCGTCCAGTCCGCGATTGATCGCGTTCATCGTTCCGGCGAATTTTACGGCCATGTGAAGGCTCCTCGAACGGCAGCTGCACGCGCAGCCGCCGGACAACGAGCGAGCGCGGATCGGGGCCCGACGGAATCCAACTATTTGTTTTTGCTGGGGTTCGGAACCTTGGTCGAACGGTGCCGTAGTGGGCGGTGCACCACGACGTCACCCCAGCGCAGGCTGGGGTCTCCTGCGGCTCCTGCTGTGTGCTGTTACCGGAAGACCCCAGCCTGCGCTGGGGTGACGTATGATTTCAGCGACGGCGAACCGCGGTCAATCGACGCGGATGCGGGTGCCGCTGTCGAAGCCTTCCGTCATCAGCCGCACGATCGCGTCGGCAACCCGTTCGGGCGGCTTGACCGATTGCGGGTCTTCACCGGGATAGGCCCGCTCGCGCATCTTCGTCCGGGTGGCGCCGGGATCGACGATGGCGGTGCGGACCGGCGAGATGTTCGCCATCTCCAGCCCATAGCTGGCGATGATGTTGTCGAACGCGGCCTTCGACGCGCCGTACATGCCCCAATAGGCGCGCGGGGCGGCACCGACCGAGGAGGTGACGCCGACCACCCGCCCTGCCCGTGCCAGACGCAGCATCGGCGAGAAGGCGGCGATCAGTGCGGCGTTGGCGGTGACGTTCAGCGCCATCACCTTGTCGAATTCCTTCAGGTCGAACGACGGCACCGGCCCCAGCGTACCGAGCGCGCCGGCGTTGAGCACCAGCATGTCGAGCGCGCGCCAGCGGTCGGCGATCGCCGACACCAGCTGCGGGATGGCGGTCAGGTCGTAGAGGTCGATCGGCGCGATGGTGGCCGAGCCACCCGCGGCATAGATCGCGTCCTCGACCTCCTCCAGCCCGCCGGTCGTGCGCGCGGTGAGGATGATGTGCGCACCCTGCGCCGCGAGCGCGATGGCGGTGGCGGCACCGATCCCGCGGCTGGCGCCGGTGACGAGCGCCAGCTGCCCCTTCAACCGGTCGCTCATCCGACGCGTTCGGCCAGCACCGCCAGCTGATCGACCGAGCTGGTTTCGTCCTGATCGGTCAGCGGCGTCGGATAATCGCCGGTAAAGCAGGCATCGCAATATTTCGGACGGACCGAGGTGCGGTTGGCTTCGCCGAGCGCACGATAGAGACCGTCGATCGAGATGAAGGCGAGGCTGTCGGCCTGGATATAGTCGGTCATGCCGCCCAGATCGAGCTTGGCCGCGAGCAGCTTCGCCCGTTCGGGGGTGTCGACGCCGTAGAAGCACGAATGGCGCGTCGGCGGCGAAGCGATGCGCATATGGACCTCCGCCGCACCGGCATCGCGCATCATCTGCACGATCTTAAGGCTGGTGGTGCCGCGCACGATCGAATCGTCGACCAGCACGATGCGCTTGCCCTCGATCAGCTTGCGGTTGGCATTGTGCTTCAGCTTGACGCCCAGATGACGGACCTTGTCGCCGGGCTGGATGAAGGTGCGGCCGACATAGTGCGAGCGGATGATGCCCAGTTCGAACGGAATGCCCGACGCCTGCGCATAGCCGATCGCTGCGGGCACGCCCGAATCGGGCACCGGGATGACCAGATCGGCTTCGACCGGGTTTTCCTGCGCCAGTTCGGCACCGATCGCCTTGCGCACCGAATAGACCGAGCGGTCTTCGCTGATCGAATCGGGGCGTGAGAAATAAACCCATTCGAAGATGCAGGGACGCGGGGACAGCGGCGCGAACGGGCGGATCGAGCGGAGCTCGCCGTTCGACACGATGACCAGTTCGCCCGGTTCGACTTCGCGGACGAACTCGGCACCGACGACGTCGAGCGCGACGGTTTCGGAGGCGAAGATATACGCGTCGCCCAGCTTGCCCATCACCAGCGGACGGATGCCCAGCGGATCGCGGCAGGCGATCATGCCCTCTGGCGTCATGCAGATCAGCGAATAGGCGCCTTCGACCTGCTTCAATGCATCGATGAACCGGTCGAGCAGCGTCCGGTAGTTGGACGTCGCGACGAGGTGGATGATGACTTCGGTGTCGCTGGTCGACTGAAAGATCGATCCGGTGCGGACCAGATCCTTGCGCAGCCGCATGGCGTTGGAAAGATTGCCGTTATGCGCCACTGCGAACCCGCCCGACGCCAGTTCGGCATAGAGCGGCTGGATGTTGCGGTTCGACGTCTCACCGGTGGTCGAATAGCGGACATGGCCGCAGGCGGTGGCGCCGGGAAGCGATTCGATCACCTCAGGCCGGTCGAAATTGCCCGCGACATGGCCCTGCGCCCGCTGGGTATGGAACATCGCCCCATCCCAGCTGCAGATGCCGGCCGCTTCCTGCCCGCGATGCTGGAGCGCGTGGAGGCCGAGGGCCACGAGCGCCGCAGCGCCGTCCGCGCCGGATACACCGAAGATGCCGCACTCTTCGCGCAGCTTGTCGTCGTCGAAAGGTTGGGTGGTGAACATAGGCCCTTCCGGGGATAAGCGTGTCACACGGCCGCCATATAGGTAGGCTGAATCGATTTGTCGCCCTTTGATCGTCGATTGCGGCGGAACCATGATCGGCGATAGGGGTTGCGGATGATTCCGCGCGATACCGGCCTGACCCTGAACCCCAAATACGACGCCGACGGGCTGCTGACCGCGGTGTGCGTCGATGCCGATAGCGGCGCGCCGTTAATGGTGGCGCATATGAACGCGGATGCGTTGCGGCTGACGATCGAAACGGGCGAGGCGACCTTCTGGTCGCGGAGCCGGCAGGCGATCTGGAAGAAGGGCGAGACGTCGGGCAACGTGCTGCGCGTCGTCGAGCTGCGGATCGATTGCGATCAGGACGCCTTGTGGGTTCGCTGCATCCCCACCGGGCCGGCGTGTCATACGGGCGCGGACAGCTGTTTCTTTCGCCGGATCGAGGGCGATCGGCTGGTGCCGGTGGCATGAGGTTGCTGGCGGCGGCCCTGCTGGTGCTGGCGGGCTGTTCGCAGGAAGCGACGCCTTCGTCCGAGCCGGAAGGAGCGACGCTGGAGCAGGCGGCGATCGCGCGGGGTGTGGTGCGCGATCCGGCCACCGCGCAGCCGGTCGGGCTGTATGCGCGCGAGGGCGACCGGCTGTGCATCACGACCGGTCGGATCGGAACGTTCGTCGATTATGGCGAAGGGATCGGATGCAGCGCGCACGGGACCTATTCGCGGGACGGCGAGCGGATGCGGGTCGATTTCGGCAAGGGCTGCGCGTTCGATGCCGCGTTTTATGGCGATGGCGTGCGGTTTCCCGGATCGCTGCCGGCGGGGTGCGAGGCGGCGTGCCGGGGGCGGGCGTCGCTGTCGGGGTTGCAGTTCGACCGGTTGAGCGAGAGCGGGTCGGAAGCGGCGGCGCTGCGCGATCCGGCCGGGCGGGGGTTGTGCGGGTAGCTTACACGGACGTGCCGCACCCCCGCGCAGGCGGGGGTCCAGGGCGAGCCGAGCTGCCGTTGCGATGCTGGCTCTGGATCCCCGCCTGCGCGGGGATACGGTGGTGGCCGGTCAAATTCCCCGCGCCGCCGCCAGCGCCCTTTCGCGCGCCTCCCGGTGCTCGATGATCTTTTCCGGATACGCCTTCGGCCGACACCCCGCCGCATCGGGATCGTGGATCGCCTCGTCCGGCAGTTTCGCCAGTTCGGGCACCCAGCGGCGGATATAGTCGGCGGCGTCGAATTTTTCCGACTGGGTGAGTGGGGCCATGATCCGCCCGAACATGTTCGAATCGACGCCGGTGCCGGCGACCCATTGCCAGTTGACCGCATTGTTGCCGAGATCGGCGTCGACCAGGCAGTCCCAATACCAGCGTTCGCCCTCGCGCCAGTCGATCAGCAGATGCTTGATGAGGAACGATGCGGCGATCATCCGCACGCGATTGTGCATCCAGCCGATCTGCCACAGCTGGCGCATGCCGGCATCGACGATCGGATAGCCGGTGCGGCCCTGCTGCCACGCCTTCAGATCGCGCTTCGCCGCCGCGTCGCTCCGCCATTTCAATTTGTCGTAGCGCGGGCGGCCATTGGCGTCGGCATAGTCGGGCATCGACAGGATGACGCCGCTGGCGAAATCGCGCCATGCCAGTTCCTTGCGATAGGTCGTCAGGCTGTCGCCCTGCCCGTCCAGCGCCGCCCAGATTTGCCGCGGGGAGAGTTCGCCATGGTGGAGATGCGGCGACAGGTTCGAACTGCCGTCGACCGAGGGCAGGTTGCGGGCGGTGTCGTAATCGTCGAGGCGGGCGGCGAAGGATTTCAGCGCCTTGTGCGCGCCATCCTCGCCCGGTTGCCACGATGTGCCGAACGCGGTCGCCCAGTCGGGCTTGGTCGGGAGCAGCTTCCAGTCGGCGAGCTTGTCGGATTTCGGCCATTGGGACGGCGACGGAATCGTGCGCGGCATCGGCACCGGGTCCTCGGGCGGCAGCATCTGGTTCAGCGCCTTCCAAAAGGACGAATAGATTTTGAACATCCCTCCCGATCCGGTGCGGACACTTTCGGGCGGGCGTAGGTGATTGCCATCGTGCAGGGAGAGCGTATCGCCGAGTGCCTCCTGCGCCTTTACCCACCAGGGTTCGTAATGGCGCACGGCATGGATGCGGGTCGCGCCGGTTCCCTTCATCAGCTTGCGCAGTTCGGCGACCGCTTCGCCCCGGCGCAGGATCAGGCGCGAGTCCTTTGCCCGCAGCGAGTCGTCGAACGCGACGAGGCTGTGATGCAGCCACCAGCGCTGCGCGCCGCCGATCGCCCAGTCGCCAGGCGAGGTGTCGTCGAGGATATAGACCGGGATCACCGCCCCATCGTCGATCGCGGCGAGAAGCGCGGGCTGGTCGCGCAGGCGGAGGTCCTGGCGGAGCCAGAGTAGGACGGGATCGCTCATCGCGTGACGTTACGCCTACGCGACAATCCCGGTTCCCTGTGCCAGCGCGACGATCGACGCGACATGGCGGCGCGATACCTCCAGCAGGTCGCCATAGCCGCCGCCCAGCGCACTGGCGATCGGCAGGCCACGGGTACGGGCCAGCTGGCCGACCCAGCGGTCGCGCTCGTCGAGGCCATTCTGCGTCAGGGACAAACGGCCGAGGCGGTCGTCGGCGAAGGGGTCGACCCCGGCCTGATAGAGGATCAGCGACGGCGCAAAACTGTCGATCAGCGGCACGAGCGTCGCCTCCAGCGTCGTCAGATATTCGTCGTCACCGACTCCGTCGGCCAACGGCACGTCGAGCGTCGACACCGCCTTTCGTGCCGGAAAATTCTTGTCGGCATGGATCGAATAGGTGGCGAGGTTCGGGCGTCCGGCGAGCAGCGAGGCGGTGCCGTCGCCCTGGTGAACGTCGACATCGACCACCAGCACCCGCTCGCACGTGCCTTCCTCGACCAGCCGGTGTGCGGCGATGGCGAGGTCGTTGAACACGCAATAGCCGGCGCCGGTATCGGCCAGCGCATGGTGGCTGCCCCCGGCGGTGTTGGCGGCATAGCCCCGTTCCATCGCGACGCGGGCGGCGGCATAGGTGCCGCCGGGTACCGCCTGCGCGCGCAATGCCATGGGCGGGGTGACGGCGAAGCCGATGCGGCGTTCCTTGTGCGGAGGTACGCGCGCCTCGATCACTTCGGCGACATAGACGTCGTCATGGACCGCTTCGATCCACGCGCGGGGCATCGGATCGCAGCCGTGCCAGTCGATTGCCGACCCCATTTCGAGCAGGAGGTCGCGGACGAGGCCGTTCTTGCCCCAGCGATAGCGGCTGCCCGGCGGGCTTTCGGCGACATAATTGGGATGGTGGATGACGGGGATCACTTTGCGGAGATAAGATGCCGATGCGCCTCGCAAAAGCCATTGGCCCGCGATAGGAAGCGGCGATGGACAAGACCGCCCTCCCCTATCGCCCCTGTGCCGGCGTCATGCTGTTGAACCGCGACGGACAGGTGTTCGTCGGCCAGCGGCTCGATTCGACGCTGGAGGCGTGGCAGATGCCGCAGGGCGGGATCGACGATGGCGAGGCGCCGATTGACGCCGCGATCCGCGAGCTGCGCGAGGAAACCGGCATCGGGGCGGACAAGGTGCGGCTGATCGCGGAAGGGCCGGAAGAGCTGTTCTACGACCTGCCCGACGACATGATCGGCAAGATTTGGAAGGGGAAATGGCGCGGGCAGCGGCAGCGCTGGTTCCTGTTCGCGTTCGAGGGGGCGGACGACGATATCGACATCCGCACGCCTGAACCGGAATTCCGCGCGTGGCGCTGGGCCGATCCGGCCGATCTGCCGACGATGATCGTGCCGTTCAAGAAGGCGCTGTACGAACAGGTACTGGCGGGGTTCGCGGAGCATCTGCATCGGTGAACCGACCCGGTACCGCGATGAATCGTTCAGGCGATATGCATTCGATCGGCTATAGCGGGCGGTGATGCCGAACCCCGCGCTCCTCCTGCCCCTGGGCCTGTATTTCGCGGAACCCCCGCCCGAGCCGGACCTGCCGATCGAAATCCGCACGATGCTGGAAGAGGCGATGGCGTCGGGCAATGACAACGACGTCGCGACGATCGTGCGCTATGCCCGCAAGGCCGCGCCGAAACATTCGCAGAAGATCGCCGAACTGGCGTCGCATTACACGTTCGAGCGGACCGAGAAGACCGAAAAGCGACTGCGCACCGCGTCGTTCGGCGCGCTGGTGAAGGGCCGGGCCGAGGTCGGCGGGTGGATCAACAGCGGCAATTCGGACAGCCTGGGCGTCACCGCCGTGCTCGACCTGTCGCGCGAGGGCTATCGCTGGCGCCACAAGCTGAAATTGCAGGCGGATTATCAGGAAAACAACAGCATCCCGACGCGCGAACATTATCTCGCGGCGTTCGAACCCAACTACAAGGTCGACGACCGGCTCTATATCTATGGCGCCGCACAATATGAATCGGACAAGTTCTTCGGCTATTACGACCGTTATTCGGCATCGAGCGGGGCGGGCTATACCGTCGTCGCCAAGGGGCCGGTGACGCTCGACCTCGAACTGGGTCCGGCGTTTCGTTATACTTCGTTCACCACCGGCCTGGCCGAACGGAACCTTGCCGCGCGCGGGTCGGTCGATTTCGACTGGCGGATGACGCCAGCGCTGACGCTCAGGCAGGATACATCGGCCTATTTGCAGGACGCCAACAGCACGGTCACCAGCCTGACCGCGGTCGACGCCAAGCTGCTGGGACCGCTGTCGGCGCGGCTGTCGTACAATATCCAGTTCGAAAGCCGGCCACCGGTCGGGCGGGTGAATACGGATACGACCGGGCGGGCGTCGCTGGTGTACGCGTTCTAGGGTCTGGCTCGGATCTACCGTTTTCGTCACCCGGACTTGATCCGAGTGACGGCTTTTCCTCGCGGACGAAGGAAGAAGAAGCGGGCCCCCGGGTCAAGCCCGGGGTGACGTGGTGCGGCTTGACTGATGGACCACCACAAGCGGTTCCGTTTGATACGATATCACTCTACAACGTCCCGATGGACAGGATGACGATGGACGAACGCCGGTCGATCGAGGCGATCGATCAGGCGGAGATGCTGCGCCAGGTCGAACGATGGGTTGCCGTGAACAGCGGGACGCGCAACGTTCCGGGGTTGAACACCGTCGGGGCGATGCTGGCGGACGGTTTTGCCGCGCTGCCCGGCGCAATCACGCTGGTCGACCCCGATCCCGTGGAGACGGTCGATGCCGATGGCACCGTCCGCGCAATCGAGCATGGCCGACATCTTCTGGTCAGCGTGCGGCCCGAGGCGCCGGTGCGGATGCTGTTCACCGGCCACATGGACACGGTGTACGGTGAAACCCACGCCTTTCAGGCGATGCGCTATACCGACCCGAACACCCTGAACGGGCCGGGCGCGGCGGACATGAAGGGCGGGCTGTCGGTGATGCTGGCGGCGCTGAAGGCCGTCGAAGCCGCCGGGATCGGCGACCGGTTCGGCTATGACGTGATGATCAATTCGGACGAGGAAACCGGGTCGTTTTCCTCCGCGCGGCTGATCGAGCGGGTGGCGAAGGGCAAGGTCGCGGCCTTCACCTATGAACCCGCCCTGCCCGACGGCACGCTGGCCGGCGCGCGCGGGGGAACCGGCAATTTCTCGATTGTCGTCACCGGGCGCAGCGCGCATGCCGGGCGCAATCCGGAGGACGGGCGCAACGCCATCGTCGCCGCCGCCGACATCGCGCTCCGGTTGAACGCGGTGCGTGGGCCGCGATTGGCCGTCAATCCGGCAAAGATCGATGGCGGCGGGCCGAACAATGTCGTTCCCGACCATGCCGTGCTCCGCGTCAATTTCCGGCCGCACGGGTTGGACGAGATCGAACGCGCCCGGTCGCAGATCGACGCGGCGGTGGCGATGGTCGCCGCGCAGCACGACGTGACGATCGCGGTGCACGGCAGCTTCAACCGCCCGCCCAAGCCGATCGATGCGGGTGCGGCGAAGCTGTTCGCGCTGGTGCAGGCGGCCGGCGCCGACCTGTCGATCCCGATCGCGTGGCGCGACACCGGCGGGGTATGCGATGGCAACAACATTGCCGCCGCCGGGGTGCCGGTGATCGACACGATGGGCGTGCGCGGCGGCGCGATCCATTCGGCAGAGGAATTTATGATCGTCGACAGCCTGGCCGAACGCGCCCGCCTGTCGGCGCTGGCGATAGCCCGAATAGTGGCACAGGGGGGATTGTGACGTTTCGAATCCGTGCGGCGCGCGAAAGCGACCTGAAATATCTCTACGAAATGGCGAAGCTGACCGGCGGCGGCTTCACCAACCTGCCCCCCGACCGCAATGCTCTGATGACCCGACTGGAACGCAGCGCCGTCGCGTTCAGCCATGAAGAGGACGCCCCGCGCGACGAGGTGTTCGTGCTGGTGCTGGAGAATATCGACACCGGCGAGGTGCGCGGCACCTGCCAAGTGTTCACCAAGGTCGGGCAGCGCTGGCCCTTCTATTCGTACCGCGTCGCGACGCTGACCAAGCATAGCGAGGCGCTGGGCCGCACCTTCCGCGCGGACATCCTGAACCTCGTCAACGATCTGGAAGGGTCGAGCGAGGTCGGCGGGCTGTTCCTGCATCCGGGCGAGCGGGCCGGCGGGCTGGGGCTGCTGCTCGCCCGGTCGCGCTATCTGTTCATCGCGCGGCATCGCGGGCGCTTTGCCGACCGGGTGCTGGCGGAGCTGCGCGGGATCATCGACGAAGCGGGCGGATCGCCCTTCTGGGACGGGGTTGCCGGGCGCTTCTTCGGCATGACGTTCCAGGACGCCGACCAGTTCAATGCGATCCATGGCAACCAGTTCATCGCCGACCTGATGCCGCGCCACCCGGTCTATATCGCGATGCTGCCCGAAGCGGCGCGCGGGGTCATCGGCCTGCCCCATCCGACCGGTCGCGCGGCGATGCGGATGCTGGAGAATGAAGGCTTTGCCTATGAGAATTATGTCGACATCTTCGATGGCGGGCCGACCATGACCGCGCGGACCGACCAGATCGCGACGATCCGCGACCGGCGCGAGCGGCAGGTGGTGGCGATCGGCGAAGGCGGCACCCCGTCGCTGCTGTCGACCGGGCGCCTTTCCGATTTCCGCGCGTGCATGGGCGATGCGACGGTGCGCGACGACGGGATCGTGATCGATGCCGAAGCCGCCCGCGCGCTGAACGTCGCGGTCGGCGACACGGTATCGCAGGTGGCGCGATGAGCGTGCGCGAGATCAATTTCGACGGGATCATCGGTCCCAGCCACAATTATGCCGGGCTGAGCCATGGCAATCTGGCGGCGACGCGCAATGCGGGCGAGACGTCGCGGCCGCGCGCGGCGGCGTTGCAGGGGATCGCCAAGATGCGCGCGAACCTTGCGCTCGGGCTGACGCAGGGCATTTTGTTACCGCATCCGCGCCCGGACCATGGCTGGCTGGCGAAACTCGCGACGGACTATGCCGGTGCCCCGCCGCATCTCCGGGCACAGGCGCTGTCGGCGTCGGCAATGTGGGCGGCCAATGCGGCGACGGTTTCGCCGGCCAACGATTGCGGTGACGGGCGCTGCCACCTGACCGTCGCCAATCTGGTGACGATGCCGCATCGCAGCCATGAATGGCCGCAGACGTTGGCCCAGTTGCGGATCGCCTTTGCCGATCCGGCCTTTGCCGTGCACGGTCCGGTGCCCGCCCCGTTCGGCGACGAGGGCGCGGCGAACCATATGCGGTTGTGCGAAACCCATGGTGCACAGGGAGTCGAGGTGTTCGTCTATGGCGTGAGCGGCGGCCCCTTTCCCGCGCGTCAGCATCGCGAGGCGTCGGAAGCGATTGCGCGCGCCCACGGCCTCGATCCGGCACGGACGCTGTTGGCGCGGCAGTCCGACGCGGCGATCGCGGCGGGCGCATTCCATAACGACGTCGTCGCGGTGGCGAACGAGCGGGTGCTGTTCGCGCATGAACAGGCGTTCGAGGACCGCGATCGCTTCTTCGCCGACCTGCGTGCGGCAATGCCATCGGTCGAGATCATCGAGGTTCCGGCCGACCGGGTCAGCCTTGCCGACGCGATCACCTCCTACCTGTTCAATGCGCAGTTGGTGACCCTGCCCGATGGCGGCGGCATGGTGCTGATCCTGCCGAGCGAAGCGCGCGACAATGAACGGGTGTGGACGTGGTTGCAGGAAATGGTCGCCGGCAACGGACCGATCCGCCGGCTGGAGGTTGTCGATGTCCGCGAATCGATGGCCAATGGCGGCGGCCCGGCCTGCCTGCGGCTGCGGGTCGTGGCCGATCCGGCGACGGTCGATCCCCGGTTCCTGGTGGATGACGCGAAGCTCGACCGGATCGCGGCGGTGGTCGAGGCGCATTGGCCGGAACGGATCGCACCTGCCGATATCGGCGATCCCGCGCTGATCGAAGCGATCGAGGCGGCGCACCGCGCGCTACTGGAATCGCTCGACCTTGTCGGGTTAATTGACAATTAACCATCAGTCGGGCGGCGGGAGTGGCGGAAAACCGCCAATGGTACGCATTTTGCGTATTTTCGAACCATGCTGACCCGGCTGAAAAACCTGTTCACGATCAAGTCGAAGTTCGAGGCCTTTCTCGTCATCTACGGCTTGGGCGTTGGCGCGGTTGAGCGCGGCTTTCATTACATGGCGCAATATCCCGGGATCGGCGGGAAACTGTTGTTCGCGGTCTGCCCGATCGCGGTATTTATGGCGGGCACGCGCATCCTCGACTCCATCGACGCGGAGCGCGAGGAGCGCTAGGCGGAGGCCATGCCACGCGAAATTACCGCCTATTCGAACCCGATGGTGAAGGCCGCCCGCAACCTGCGGGAAAAGCGCCACCGCCGCGACCAGCGCCGCTTCCTGGCCGAAGGCCTGCGCATCCTGACCGAAGCGCGCGAGGCGGGGTGGCTGCCGGCCGAGCTGTATTTCGCGAGCGGCGAGCAGCATCCGCTGCTGGAAACGCTGATCGAGGAGACCGAGGCGGCGGGCGGCATCGCGATTTCGACCACGGTCGACATCCTGTCGAAACTGTCGGGCAAGGACAATCCGGGCTCGGTCGTCGGCGTCTATGACGAATTCTCCACCGAGCTGGCGCAGATCGACCGGCGCAATGCGTCGCTATGGCTGGTGGCCGAACGCCTGCGCGATCCGGGCAATCTGGGGACGATCCTGCGCACCGCCGATGCGACGGGCGCGGGCGGACTGATCCTGATCGACGAGTGCGTCGACCCGTTTTCGGTCGAGGCGGTGCGCGCGAGTATGGGGGCGATCTTCACCGTCGCGGTCGCGCGGGCCGATTGGGCGACGTTCAAGGACTGGCTGCGCAGTGGGCCGGGGACATTGGTCGGTCTTAGCCTCGATACCGAGCATGACTATCGCGCGCCGACCTATCCCGATCCGACCTTCCTGCTGACCGGCAACGAGGCGCAGGGGATGCCCGAGCATATGGCCACCGAATGCGACCTGCTGGTGAAGATCCCGATGCTGGGCAAGGCCGACAGCCTGAACGCGGCGGTGGCGACGGCGGTGATGGCCTACACGGTGCTGGGGCAGCATCGGCCCTGAACCTTTGGGCGGCCGGAGGATTGAGCGGGGATGACCCGCCCGACCTTCGCCGCCCTGCCGGCCGCCGATATCGATGCGCTGGACCAGCCGAGCATCGTGCTGTTCGGCGCGAGCGAGGCGACGCCCTATGACAACGGCGAGCCGAGCCATTCGGCCGAGGCACCGGCGGCGATCCGCGCGGCGTCGCTGGGGTTTGCCCGGCAATTGTCGCAGATCGACTTTGACCTCGGCTTCACGCCCTTCCCCGATCCGAATGACGCGCGGGGGCTGGTGGATGTCGGCGATGTCGATACGCGGCCGCAGGATCCTGCCGGCAATCGCGAGCGGATCGAGGCGACGACCCGGACTGTGCTGAACGCCGGTGCGGTGCCGATCCTGCTGGGCGGCGATGATTCGGTGCCGATCCCGTTCGCTAGCGCCTTCGCCGATCATGGGCCGCTGACCGTTGTGCAGATCGACGCGCATGTCGATTGGGGCGACGATATCCGGGGCGAGCCGCTCGGCTATGGATCGCCGATGCGGCGGCTGGCGGAGATGCCGCATGTCACGGGCATGGTGCAGGTCGGGGTCCGCGGGCTGGGCAGCGGTGGCGCGTGGCAGATCGAGGATGCACGTGGCTGGGGCAGCCGGATCGTTACCGCCTATGACCTGATCCGGGGCGGGATCGACGCGGCGATCGCGCAGGTGCCGGCGGGCGGGCGGTATCTGGTGTCGATCGACTGCGACGGGATCGATCCGGCGGCGTTTCCGGCGGTGGCGATGCCGACGCCGGGCGGGTTACGCTATGAGGAGGTCGTGCTGCTGCTGACGGCACTTGCCGAGAGGGGCGAGATCGCGGGGCTGGTCCTGGCGGAATATGTGCCGGCGCGCGACGATCCGCATCGATTGTGTGCGGCGATGGCCGCGCGGATCGTGGCGGTGACGATAGGACTGGTTTTGGGGGCGTAAGACGGTCGAGATGACCCGCTGCCCGCAGCGTCATCGTCACCCCGGCCTTGAGCCGGGGTAACGGCAGGAAGAAATCTCATTCCTCTACAGCCAGCTCGGCACTCTCCTCCGCCGCTGCGATAGCCACCGCCAGCTTGGTCAGCGGACGCGGCGATTGCTCTACGACCGGCAGCGGCTCGATGCTCTTGCCGCCGGTATCGATATTCAGCGTCTCGAACCGCTTGGCCGAGGTCATCACCTGCGATTCGAGGCTGCCGACGAACGCGTTATAGGCGGTGTTCGCGCCTTCGAGATTCTTGCCGAGCTTGGCGACATGCTCGCCCATCTTGGCGAGGCGGGCGTGGAGTTCGCGACCCAGCTGGCCGATCTGGCGCGCTTCGCCGGCCAGCTTTTCCTGCCGCCACACTGCCGCGACGGTACGGGCGATGGCGATCAGGTTGGTCGGGGTCGCGATCAGCACCCGGCGGTCGAACGCATAGTCCCACAGCGCCGGATCATGTTCGAGCGCGGCGGCAAGGAAATGTTCGCCCGGCACGAACATGACGACATAATCGGGCGTATCCTCGAACTGCGACTGGTAGCTCTTGGCCCCCAGCGCATTCACATGGTTCTTCATCGACGCGACGTGCGCGGTCATGAAGCCGGCGCGCTCGACCTCGTCCACCGAGCCATGCGCGTCCTGATAGGCGTTGAGCGACACCTTGGCATCGATCACGAGGCTCTTGCCGCCGGGCACCTTGACGATCGCGTCGGGGCGCAGGCGACCGTCGCCATGGTCGACCGACACCTCCATCTGGAAATCGGTATGCTCGGCAAGGCCGCAGGTTTCGAGCACGTTGCGCAGCTGCTGTTCGCCCCAACGGCCGCGTGCCTTGGGCGCGGAGCGCAGCGCGTTGACCAGCTTGGCCGCCTCGCTCTTCACCGATTCCTGGCCGATGCGCATCGCGTCCATCAGGCCCGTGAGCGTCCCATAGGCTTCCTGCCGCTCGCCCTCCACCTTGGTGATGCTGGCTTCATAGCGTTTCAGCGTCGCCTCGACCGGGGCCAGCAGCGCCTTCAGCTTCATCTCGTTGGTGTCGCCCGCCTGGGCGAAGCGTTCGTTGGCGCGTTGCAGGAACTGCTTCTGCGCGCCTTCCAGCATGACATGCGCGGTTTCGCGGAACTGCGCGGCCATCGCCTCGCGCGCGTCCTTGAACTCGGTCAGCCGTTCCTCGAACGCTGCGGCATTCGCCTTGAGCGCAGCATGGTCGAGCAGCAGCGCATCGCGGTCGGCGCGGATTTCCGCCAGTTCCTCGCGCAGCGCCGGTACTTCCTTTGCGCGTTCGGAGGCCAAAGCGAGGTCGGCGATCGCCTGCTTGAAATCGTCCTCGCGCTTGTCGCGCTCCTCGCGCAGCGACTGCACCTGCCGGCTGCCCATCAGCCAGCCGATCGCCAGCCCCGCGAGCAGGACGGCAGCGACGATGACGATGACAAGCGGGTCCATGCGATACTCCGGGAGGAACGGACCCGGAACCTACCCCCGCCCCGCCCGCCCGACAAGGCGAACGGGGTTCGGTTCGTCGCTTACGCCGCCTTGCGCGCCTTGTTCAGCTTCTTGATGACCATGTCGCGCTTCAGCCGCGAGAGATGGTCGATGAACAGTACCCCGTTCAAATGGTCCATTTCATGCTGGAGACAGGTCGCCATCAACCCGTCGAGCCATTGGTCATGGGCGTCCCCCTTTTCGTCCAGCCACGTCACGCGGCAGCGCGCGGGACGGACGACATCGGCATATTGTTCGGGGATCGACAGGCAGCCTTCCTGATAGGTCGACAGCTCTTCCGATACTTCCTCGATCACCGGATTGACGAAGGCGTGCGGTGCCTTGACCGGCTTGCCCTCTTCGTCTTCCTCGTCCTGCAGGTCGATGACCAGCACGCGCTTCGGCACGGCGACCTGGATCGCGGCAAGGCCGATGCCCGGCGCGTCATACATCGTGTCGAACATGTCGGCGATGAGGGTTTTCACCTCGTCGGTCACACCCTCGACGGGTTCGGACACGAGCCGGAGGCGGGGATCGGGGATCTCGATGATCGGGAGAATGGCCATAGCGGCTAGCTAGGTAGCATATTTTCGCCGGTCAAGCGACCGGGCGTCGTGCGCGGAGCGCCTGTGCCAGCGTGCCTTCGTCGAGATAGTCGAGTTCGCCGCCGACCGGCAGGCCATGGGCGAGCTGGGTCAGGCGGACCGGATATTTCTCGATCCGCTCGGCGATGTAATGGGCAGTGGTCTGCCCCTCCAGCGTGGCGTTCATCGCGAGGACGACTTCGTCGATCCCGCCCGCCGCGACGCGGCCGACCAGCGAATCGATGGCGAGATCGTCGGGACGGACGCCTTCCAGTGCCGACAGCCGACCGCCCAGCACATGAAAGCGGCCGGGGAACAGTCGCGCGCGGTCGAGCGCCCAAAGGTCGGCGACCTCCTCCACCACGCACAGCGACCGGTCGTCGCGGCGCGGGTCGGTGCAGATGCCGCACGGGTCGGTCGTATCGACATTGCCGCAGGTCGAACAGGTCGCCAGATTGCGCGCCACCCGGTCGAGCGCGATCAGCAGCGGGTCGAGCGCCGTCTCGCGCTTCTTGACCAGATGCAGCACCGCGCGGCGCGCCGAACGGGGCCCCAAACCGGGGAGGCGGGAGAGCGCCTGCGTCAGCGCGTCGATTTCGGGAGAGGCCATCGGGCCCAAGATAGGGGGTTGCGCGGACGGACGCCACGGTGTCGAGAGGCGTCATGCGGATCATCTTCATGGGCACGCCCGAATTTGCGGTGCCAATCCTACAGGCGCTGGTCGATGCGGGGCATGACGTCGTCGCTTCGTACAGCCAGCCGCCGCGTCGTGCGGGGCGGGGCAAGGCGCTGACCCCCTCCCCGGTTCACAAACTGGCCGAATCGCTGGGGATCGCGGTGCGGGTGCCGGAGTCGTTGCGCGATCCGGCGGTGCAGGCCGAGTTCGCCGCGCTGAATGCCGATGTCGCGGTGGTCGCTGCCTATGGGTTGCTGTTGCCGCGTGCGGTGCTGGATGCGCCGCGTCTCGGGTGTCTGAACGTCCATGGATCGCTGCTGCCGCGCTGGCGGGGGGCGGCGCCGATCCAGCGCGCGATCCTGGCGGGGGATGCCGAAACCGGCGTCGACATCATGCAGATGGCGGCGGGGATGGATACCGGGCCGGTGCGGCTGGAAGGACGGACGCCGGTCGCGGGCAAGACGGCGGGCGAACTGGCGATCGAGCTGAGCGCGATGGGCGCGCGGCTGATGCTGGAGGTGCTCGCCGACCCCGACGCCTATCCGCCGGTCGAACAGGCAAGCGAGGGCGTGACCCATGCCGCCAAGATCGACAAGGCCGAGGCGCGGCTGCGCTTCGACGGCAGCGCAGTCGATGCCGAGCGGCAGGTGCGCGCGTTCAACCCGGCGCCCGGCGCGTTCCTCGAAGTGCAGGGCGAGCGGATCAAGATACTGGCGGCGCGGGTCGTGCCGGATGGCGGCGGCGAACCGGGAACCGTGATCGGCGACGGACTGGAGATCGCCTGTGCGGACGGCGTGTTGGTGCCGGTACTGGTGCAGCGCGCCGGGCGTGGCGTGACGTCGGCGGAGGACATGCTGCGCGGCTTTGCGATTCCGAAGGGCACGCGCGTCGCATGACCCGGTTCGCCTTGACGGTCGAATATGACGGACGGCCGTTCGTCGGCTGGCAGCGCCAGTCCGAAGGGGCGAGCGTGCAAGGATCGATCGAGCGCGCGCTGTTCGAGGTGACCGGCGAGCAGGCGGCGGTCCATGCCGCCGGGCGTACCGATGCCGGGGTCCATGCGACGGGGATGCGGGCGCATGTCGACGTTGCGAAGGCGATCGACCCGTTCCGGTTGATGGAGGCGCTGAACGCCCGGCTGCGGCCAGATCCGGTGGCGATCCTCGACTGCAAAGTCGTGCCGGACGACTGGCATGCACGCTTTTCCTGTCTGGGGCGGGCCTATGTCTATCGCATCACGTGCCGTCGCGCGCCACTGACCCATGAGCTGGGGCTGGCATGGCGGGTGCCGCAGCCGCTGGATGCCGAGGCGATGGCGGAAGGTGCGGCGTGGCTGGTCGGGCGGCACGACTTCACCACCTTTCGCTCGGCGCATTGCCAGGCGGACAGTCCGCTGCGGACGCTCGACCGGTTGGCGGTGGAGCGCGATGGCGACCGGATCCGCATCCATGCCGCCGCGCGGTCATTCCTGCATCATCAGGTCCGCTCGATGGTCGGCTGCCTTGCCATGGTGGGTCAAGGCAAGCGGACGCCGGACGATCTGGCCGATATCCTCGCGGCGCGCGACCGGTCGGCGCTGTGGCTGAACGCGCCGCCGGACGGGCTGTATTTCGTGGGGGCTGAGTACCCCGGCTGAGCGTCAAAGTTCACTAAGTTCACACTCGTGCGCTTTTCGTGCCATGCCCGGTCTTGCCCTGCCCCGCCGCCGACCCTGAATGGCAGATCGGTGGCGTGTAGGAAAGTCAGCGGACCAGTCGCGCGACCAGTTCGACATGGGTCGACCAGCGGAACTGCCCGACCGGCTGGACCCAGTCGATGCGGTAGCCGGCTTGTACCAACGTCTTAGCATCACGCGCGAAGCTGCTGGGATTGCACGAAACATAGGCGATGACCGGCGCCTTGCTATCGGCCAGTGCCGCCGCCTGTTCGCGGGCGCCGGCGCGCGGCGGGTCGAGGATCACCGCGTCGAACCGGTCGAGTTCGGTGGCGGTCAGCGGGCGGCGGAACAGGTCGCGATGGTCGGCGACGACCGGGCGGCCCGCGCGGGCGGCGGCGAGCTTCAGCGCCATGATAGCCTCCCTTCCCGCCTCCCCCGCATAGGTGCGGATGTTGACACCACGCGACAGGGTGAAGGTGCCTAGCCCGGCGAACAGGTCGGCGACGATGGCCGCGCCGGCAACCGCTTCGTCGACCGCCGCGATCAGCGCGGCCTCGCCATCGCCGGTCGCCTGCAGGAAACTGCCCGGCGGGAACGGCACCGGCACGCCGCCCAGCGTCACCGTGACCGGTTCCGGCTCCCACCGCGCCTCCGCACCCATGCCGTCGTCGATCGACAGCCGGGCGAGCCGCTGGTCCTGTGCAAAGGCGGTCAGCGCTTCGGCGGCGGCCAGCCCTTCGGCAATCTGGCCGATGATGAGGACGTCGACGCCCTGATCCACCCGCGCGAGATGAACATCGGCGCGCGACCGGTCCTTGAGCGCGGTCGCCAGCAGCCAGCGCAGCGGGGCTACGGCGGCGAAGAGTTCGGGCAGCAGGACATGGCATTCGCGCAGATCAACGATGCGGTGACTGCCACTTTCGGTGAAGCCGAGCGTCACCTGCTTGCCGCGCCGGTCGGCATGGAGCGTCGCGCGGCGGCGGGTTTGCGGTGCCGACAGGATCGCCGGCCGGACGGGGGCGTCGAGCGATTGCGATGCCAGCGCCCCGCGCACGCGGTCGGCGACGAAATCGGCCTCGCTCGCCAGGTCGAGGTGCTGAAGCTGGCACCCGCCGCACGCCGGAAAGTGGCGGCAGGGCGGTTCGGCATGATGCGGGCCGAATTGCAGCGAGCCGTCGGGCAACAGCCGGTCGCCCGGCGCGGCGAGCGGGACGTGAACGCCGTCGCCGGTCACGCCTTCGCCCCGCGCGGCGACGCGGACGATCACATCGTCATCGATCAGCGACATTCGGCGATCGCCTGTCCGAGATGGTCGACCAGCGTGTCCGCTACGAACGCCGGACCGGCGAGCCGCGCGGCGCGACTGTGCAGCCACACCGCCTCCGCCGCCGCCCGATCGCCGCCGGACCGCAGCCGCGCGGCGAGGATGCCGGCAAGCACGTCGCCTGTGCCGGCAGTCGACAGCCAGGACAGCGCATGCGGAGAGACGGTGACGGTGCCGTCGGGGGAAGCGATCACGGTATCGGGGCCTTTGTGGACGATGGTGGCGCGCGCCTGTAGCGCAGCTTGGGCCGTCCGGTCGATCTTGTTGCCGTTACCGTTGCCGAACATGCGGTCGAACTCGCCGCCATGCGGGGTCAGGAAGGTCGGTGCGGATCGGGTGGCGATGCGCTCGACGCCTGCTTCGCCCAGCAGCGAGATGGCATCGCCATCGATGACCAGCGGCGCGACGCAGGCGAGCGCTGCGTCGATCAGCCGACCGGCAGCATCGCCCCGCCCCAGCCCGGGGCCGACCAGCACCGCGGCCAGTCGTTCGTCGGCCAGCAGGCTGTGCGGATCGTCCAGCGGCCGGCGGACCAGTGCATCCGGCCCGCCGATCCCTGCATCGTCGCCGGCAAGGATGACATAACCCGCCCCCGCCGTCAGCGCGGCATGGGCCGCCAGCCGCGCCGCGCCCGGCATGGCCCCGGCCAGCACCGTCACCAGTCCCCGACTGTATTTATGGGCATCCCGCGCCGGCGGAGCGATGACCGGTCGGGCGATGGTGCGCGCTGCGTCGGGAAGCGTGATACCGAGATCGGCGAGCAGGACGTGGCCCATGCGTGCGGCATCCGGGCCAGTGACGTGCGCCGGCTTCAGTGCGCCCAACGCGATGGTGCAATCGGCATGAGCCGCGCCGTCGAACGACTGGCCCGCATCGGCATCGATCCCGCTCGGCAGATCGATCGCGATGACGAAGGTGTCGCGAGTCAGCCGTGCCAGCTGTCCGGCGAGGTCGGGAGCCAGGGGGCGCGACAGACCGATGCCGAACAGCCCGTCCACGACAACCGGACGCGGCGTTGCCTCGGTCAAATCCGTGATGGCATCACCCCATGCGGCACGCATCCGGGCCGCGGCGCCTTCCGTGTGACCGGGCAAGGCAGCGACCGCGACATCGATACCCCATTGCCGCAAATAGCGTGCACAAACAAAGGCATCACCGCCATTGTTACCGCCGCCCGCGAGCACCAGAACAGAACGTCCCAGCGCCAGTCGGCGTACTTCGCGCACCACGGCCAGCCCTGCGCGGTCCATCAAGGCGTCCTGGGCGATGCCGGACGCGAAGGCGGCATCCTCCGCCGCGCGCATGTCGGCGCTTCGCAGGATCGGCGCGTCCGTCGGAAACAGGCTCATCGGGCGACCGGCCCGACCGTCGCGGGCAGGCGATAGCGGGCGCTGCCGATGGCAACTTCGATCCGGTTGTCACCGACGACCGTGACCTTCGCCGCCTCGGACCCGTCCGCCGCGACCACGCCGCGTCCGTCACCGGCAATGCGCAGCCGGTGGAAGCCGCCGTCGGGCTGGCGCAGGGTCAGCAGCGTGCCGTCCCGATCGGCGGTCCGTTCGATGGTGCAGTCCGCCGCCAGCGGTGCCGCAGGGTCGGCGGCACATTCGATCCGGCCGGCGTCATCGGCAGCGGCGCGCTGCTCCGCCTCGATATTGGCGAGGACCGCCGGGTCGGGCTTCGGATCGCATCCGGCCAAAATCAGGAGGGCAAGAAGGACGGGGCGGCGGTCGAATCCGGTCATCCCGGAGCGATACCACAGGCAACTGCAAACCGTATCCCCGCATAGGCGGGGATACGCTCAACCCTCAGATATCGGCGTAGACGTGCCGCTCGGCCTTGGCACCCGGATGGGTCACCGCGCCCTGATAGGCTGGGCCGACCGTGGTCGAGTAGCGCCACAGCGCGCCCGACTGATAGTCGTTGACGCGCGGCTGCCACCGGGCGCGACGATCGGCCAGCACATCGGGCGCGACGTCGAGATCGATGGTGCCGGCATCGGCGTCGATGGTGATGATGTCGCCATCCTCGACCAGCGCGATCGGGCCGCCTTCGGCCGCTTCGGGACCGACATGGCCGATGCAGAAGCCGCGCGTAGCGCCCGAGAAGCGCCCATCGGTGATCAGCGCGACGCTTTCGCCCATGCCGAGGCCGTAGAGCGCGGCGGTGGTCGACAGCATCTCGCGCATGCCTGGGCCGCCCTTCGGCCCTTCATAGCGGATGACGACGACCGAACCTTCGGTGATGTTCCGTGCCTCGACCGCGGCGAAGGCGTCCTCCTCGCAATCGAACACGCGGGCGGTGCCGGTGAACTGCAGGCGCTTCATGCCGGCAACTTTGACGATCGCGCCATCGGGGGCGAGCGTCCCGCGTAGGCCGACGACGCCGCCGGTCGGGGTGATCGGCGTCTTGACGTCGTAGATGACCTTCTGGTCGGGGTTCCACGTCACTTCGTCGATATTCTCGCCCAGCGTCTTGCCGGTGACGGTCATGCAGCTGCCGTCGAGCAGATCGTTCGCCAGCATCGTCTTCATCAGCATGTAGACGCCGCCGGCTTCGTACATGTCCTTGGCGACATACTTACCGCCGGGCTTGAGGTCTGCGACGTAAGGCGTTGATTTGAAAGCCTCCGCGACGTCGAACAGGTCGAAGTCGATCCCGGCTTCCGACGCCATCGCCGGCAGGTGGAGTGCGGCGTTGGTCGAGCCGCCGGTCGCCGCCACGACGCGCGCGGCATTGATGAAGGCGGCACGCGTCGCAATATCGCGCGGACGCAGGTTAAGGCGGACCAGCTCCATCACCTCCTTGCCGGCCGCGATCGCGATCTCCTCCCGGCTGCGATAAGGAGCGGGCACCATGTTCGAATTGGGCAGCGACAGGCCGATGGCTTCGCCGACGCACGCCATGGTGTTGGCGGTGAACTGGCCCCCGCAGGCGCCATGGCCCGGACAGGCGACCTTTTCCAAGGCGGTCAGGTCGTGCAGCGGGCAGGTGCCGGCGGCGTAGCGGCCGACCGCTTCGAACACGTCGACGACGGTGACGTCGCGATCCTCGAACCGGCCGGGCAGGATCGATCCGCCATAGACGAAGATCGACGGCACGTTCAGGCGCAGCATCGCCATCATCATGCCGGGCAGCGATTTGTCGCAGCCGGCAAAGCCGACCAGCGCGTCATAGCAATGGCCGCGCACGGACAGTTCGACCGAATCGGCGATGACTTCGCGGCTGACCAGCGAGGATTTCATCCCCTGATGGCCCATGGCGATGCCGTCGGTCACGGTAATGGTGTTGAAGCGGCGAGGCATGCCGCCGCCCGCCACCACGCCTTCGCGTGCGGCGTCGGCCTGAAAATCGAGCGTCGTGTTGCACGGCGCGCTGTCGTTGCCGGCCGAGGCGAGCGCGACGAACGGCTTGGCGATATCCTCTTCGGCGATCCCCATCGCGTAATAATAGCTGCGATGCGGCGCGCGTTCGGGGCCGACGGAGACGTGGCGGCTGGGCAGCCGCGATTTGTCGAAAGGCTGGGTCATGGCGACAGCCTATTGCGCGGAGGCGCGCTTCAGCGCAAGTCCGTTGCGCACCGCAGCGATCATGTCGGCCAGGATGGCGCACCACTGCGCTACACCGGCGGGATCGGCGATGAGGTCGTTGCGGACCTCGACCGACAGCGACGGGATGCCCTGCCCTTCGGCATGGCGGTCGAGCGTGGCGTTCAGGATGCGGCCGGAATAGGGTTGCTGGTCGCCGGTCGGAATGCCTTGGGCGCGCAGGAAGTCGACGGCGATGCGGGCGGCGCGATCGTCGCGGCCGTAGAGGATGCCGGCTTCCCATGGGCGCGGTCCGCCGCCGGTTTCCAGTTGCGGCGTGAAGCTGTGGATCGCGACGATCAGGCGCGGGCGGTCGCGGCGGACCTGGTCGCGAATTGCGCGGTGATAAGGCGCGTGGAAGCGGGCGATGCGATCGGCGCGGTCCGCCCCAATATTGGCTGGGATCGCGTGACCGTCGGAGACTGCGGGGATCAGGCCGGGATGATCGCTCTGCCGATGCAGGTCGATCACCAGCCGCGATACGGTGCCGAGGATCGCTGGAGTATTCAGGCGGGCGGACAGGGCCCGGGTGAGCGGACCGGCGCCGATATCGACGCCGACATGGAGCGACAACAGGTGCGGCGGAATGGCGATGTCGTCGGGCACCCAGGCCGAGGCGTGGTCGCATAGCAACAGCAGGTCGGCATCAGTTCCGGGCAGGATGTCGGCAGCGGTCATTCAGAACTCCGGCGGTCGGCGATCGCGAAAGGCGGCCAGCCCTTCGCCCAGTTCGACGCTGTCGAAAGCCGCATCGAACCGGGTTTCTCCGCCGGGAGCGCCGTCGAGCGCGAGCTTGAGGCCGCGGTTGGCAGCCGGGGCGTTGGCGGCGATGCGGGCGGCGAGCGCCCGTGCGGCGGATAGTGCGTCAGCGGCGCGGTGATGCGCCAGACCGAGGGCGCGGGCTTCGTCGGCGTCGATCGCGTCGCCGGTGTAGAGCAGGCGCGCCGCCTGCCCCCGCCCGACCGCTGCGACGAGGCGCGCCACATCAGCTGGCGGGTAGAGGATGCCCAGCCGCGCCGGCGGTACGGCGAAGCGCGCGCCATCTCCCGCTACGATCAGGTCGCATGCCAGCGCCAGCGCGACCGCTGCACCGAAGCAACCGCCGTCGACCGCCGCGATGACCGGCATCGGCAGGCGCGCGACGCCTTCGACCGCCGCCGTCAGGCTTTCGCGGAAGACTTTGCGGCGCGCGGGGTTCGCGCGCAGTTCGGCGAACTCGGCAATGTCGGCACCGGCGGAGAAGATGCCCGGTTCGCGCGAGGCGATCAGGACGACCCGCGCATCGCTATCCGCCAGATCGGCTACGCGTTCGGCTAGCGCCTGCCATGCTGCGATCGGCAAGGCGTTGCGCGCGCTGCCCCGCGCGATCCACAGCGTCGCGACCGCGCCGTCGGATGTGCAGTCGATCATCGGGGGAAAGTGGGCGGCGTCCGAAGAGACCGCCCACGGACGATCCGCTCCTGGCGATTGATCCGCAGGCGAGATATCGCAAGCATCGCGCCAGTCGGCCGCTCCTGCGGCGACACCCGCCGACTGTGCCGCAGCAGGACGATCCCCTGTCACGTGAGTGCCGTTTCGAGACACCACCAGCCGGGCTGCGCGGCGCGGATGGTGGCGGCGGCAGTCGCGCAATCCTCCTCCCGGTCGAACAGCGCGAAGCAGGTCGCCCCCGATCCCGACATGCGCGCCAGCCGAACATCCGGCGCGTCGCCCAGCATATCGAGGACCGTATCGATCGCCGGGGCCAGCGCGCGGGCGGGCGGTTCGAGATCGTTGCGTCCGGCCAGCGCGATGGTCAGCGCGTCTCCGTCCGGCAGGGGGCCGCGATCGATCCGGTCCCAGCCTGCAAAAACGGCTGCGGTCGATACCGCTACGCCCGGATTGACGAGCAATACCGGCAGCGGCGGCACCTTGATCGGCGTCAGCTGTTCGCCACGCCCGCGCCCGATCATGGTCCGTCCGGCGAGACAGGCGGGGACGTCCGATCCGAGGTCGGCGGCGATGGCCATCAGCGCCGGATCGTCCGGGGACACGCCGGCAAGCTGGGCCATGCCGCGCAGCGTCGCGGCGGCGTCGGCCGATCCGCCACCGATGCCCGATGCCACCGGCAGATGCTTGTCGAGGACGATCGACAGCGGGGCGCCCGCGCCGAACGTGCCGCGAAAGGCATCGCGGGCGCGGGTGACGAGATTATCGCCCTCCCCGCTCAACCCGCTGGCGAACGGGCCGATGATCGCGAAACCGTCACGCTCCGCCGGGATCAGGCGGACGCTGTCGCCGTCGCGGACGAACACGAACAGCGTCTCCAGTTCGTGATAGCCATCGTCCCGCCGGGCGCGGACGTGCAAGGCGAGGTTCAGCTTGGCGGGTGCGGGTTCGACGATCATCGCATTCAGCGATGCGACGAAGCCGGCCCGTTCGCAAGCTTCGTCGCCAGCCGGCCAGCGTCGGCACCGCTGGCGGACACCGCGGCCGCCCGCCACGCATAGCGTGCCTCGACCCGGCGGCCGGCGGCCCAATAGAGGTCGCCGAGATGTTCGTTGATCTCGACATCGTCGGGCGCCTGCCGCACCGCACCCTCGATCAGCGGCAGCGCGGCGGCGAGGTTGCCGGCGCGAAACCGCGCCCAGCCGAGCGAATCGGCGATGGCCGGGTCCTTGGGCGCGAGCGCATGAGCACGCTCCAGCATCCGCGTCGCCTCCGCGACATTCTCGCCGCGATCGACCTGCGCATAGCCGAGATAGTTGAGCGCGGCCGGCTCCTGCGGCGCGAGGTCCACCGCGCGGCGGAGCATGGGCAGCGCGCCAGCCCAGTCGCCCGATCGGTCGAGCGCGGCGCCGCGTTGCAGGTACAGCGTCCAGTCCGCGTCCGGTCCGGCCTGTGCCAGCACGCGGGCATAGATCCGCGCCGCTTCCGCCGGCTGGTTCGATTCGAGCAGCAGGTCGCCGTAGCGGCGCAGGCTGGCAGTCGAGGCATCCCGTCGCACCGCCTGTTCCCGCGCCAGCGCCAGCGCACCGGACAGGTCGCCCGCCCGCTGGAGGATCACGATACCCAGCGCATTGGCGGTGCTGGCAAAGGGATCGCCCGCCGGGATCGACGCCAGGGTCGTGCGTGCCTCCGCCACGGCATCGTCGCGGGCGAGTGCGTCGGCGAGCGCGATGCGGGCGCGGGAATAATCGGGGTCGAGCAGCAGCGCCGAGCGGCTGAGCATGATTGCCAGCGCCTCGGTCCCTTCCGCCGACAGGTCGCCGGCCATGCGGGCGAACAGGCGCGATACGCCGAAACGGGCGTCGCCCTTGCTCCCGCGCCCCAGCGTCTCGGCAGCGCGGGCAAGCACCGGGTCATTGCCCGCCAGCAGGGCACGTGCCGCCTCGCGGTCGCTGCGGGCAAGGAGTTGCGCGGCGTTCAGGCGAAAATCGGCGTCGCCACCGGTCGTCGACAACAGGGCGCGGGTGGCGGCGATCCCCTGCACCGTCTGCCCAGTCGCCAGCAGGCGCAGCGCGGCGTTTTCGGCGGCGTAGCGGCGCGGGATCGCGCCGAGATCGGTGGTGACGACCGGCGGGGGCAGATCGACCCAGCTGGCGAGCAGCGGAGCCAGAAAGCCGAGCGGCGATTCGGCCAGCCGGTCGAGCGCGGCACGCTGGCCCTTCGCATCGCGAGCGACGACCGCGTCGCTGAAGGCAAGGATATCGAGGTCGGGCGGCGCGACGTCGGCATCACGCAGCACGGCCCCCGCCCGCCGGGCCAGCGGCAGGTCGCCCGCCGCCAGCGCCTGTCCCAACGCCCGCACCGCGATGACCGGATCGGAGGGCTGCGCGGCGAGCGCCATCGCATAGCCCTGTGCGGCAACGGTAACATGGCCCTCCGCATCGGCGGCTCGGGCCTTCACATAAGCAGTCAGCGAGGTGACAGGCACGGTGGGCACCGCCGACGCCGGTGTCACCACGAGCGCCGCCACGATCATCCCCAGACTACATGTTCGGATAATTCGGTCCTCCGCCGCCTTCCGGCACGACCCAGTTGATGTTCTGCGTCGGGTCCTTGATGTCGCACGTCTTGCAGTGGACGCAGTTCTGCGCGTTGATCACGAACTTCGGATTGTCCGTTTCCGCCCCCACAATCTCATATACGCCCGCCGGGCAATAACGTTGCGCGGGTTCGTCATAGAGCGGCAGGTCGTAGGTGACCGGGATATCGGGGTCCTTGAGCGTCAGATGGACCGGCTGATCCTCTTCATGATTGGTGTTCGACAGGAACACCGACGACAGCCGGTCGAAGCTCAACACGCCATCGGGCTTGGGATAGGCGATCGGCTTCACCTGATCCTTGCGCCACAGGCTTTCGTGATCGGGATGATGGCCGAGCGTGAAGGGCATGCGCAGCCCCCAATGTTCGGCCCACATCGTCGCGTTGGCGATGCCCGACCCGACGAAATCGCCATATTTCTTGACCAGCGGCACGACGTTGCGGACGGTACGCAGCTCCTCATACACCCAGCTCGATTCATAGGCAGCGGTGTAGGCGGTGAGTTCGTCACCGGCCCGCCCGTCGCGCACCGCCGCGAAGGCAGCTTCGGCGGCCATCATGCCCGACTTCATCGCGGTATGGATGCCCTTGATCCGCGGCACGTTCAGGAACCCTGCCGAACAGCCGACCAGCACCCCGCCGGGGAAGGTCAGCTTGGGCACCGACTGCCATCCGCCATCGTTGATCGCGCGTGCGCCGTACGACACGCGCTTGCCGCCCTTCAGGATCGCGGCGATCGCCGGATGCGTCTTCCACCGCTGCATCTCGTGGAAGGGCGAGAGATAGGGGTTCGAATAGTTGAGCCAGGTGACGAAGCCCAGCGCCACCTGCCCGTTCGCCTGATGATACAGGAACCCGCCGCCGTTCGACCCGCGCGTCTCGCTGAGCGGCCAGCCCTGGGTATGGATCACGCGACCGGGAACGTGGTTCTCGGCGGGAATGTCCCACAATTCCTTGATGCCGAGGCCATAGACCTGCGGCTGGCTGTCGCGGGTGAGGTCGAAGGTGCGGATGATCTGCTTCGACAGATGGCCCCGCACGCCCTCTGCGAAGAAGGTGTATTTGGCGTGGAGTTCGAGGCCGGGCTGCCAGTCGGGCTTACGCGTACCGTCGCGGGCGACACCCATGTCACCGGTCGCGACGCCCTTCACCGAACCGTCGTCATGGTAGAGGATTTCCGCCGCCGCGAAACCGGGGAAGATTTCGACGCCCAGCCCTTCGGCCTGTTCGGCCAGCCAGCGGCACATATTGCCCAGCGACCCGGTATAGGTGCCCTTGTTCTGCATGAAGGGCGGCAGGATGCGGTGCGATACCTCGCTGCTGCCGGTCTCCGACAGCAGCCAGTGGTGGTTTTCGGTCACCGGCACTTCGGCCATCGGACAGCCCATCGTCCGCCATTCGGGCAGCAATTCGTCCATCGCGCGCGGATCGAACACCGCGCCCGACAGGATATGGGCGCCGACCTCCGACCCCTTTTCCAGCACGCACACGGCCAGTTCCTCGCCGCTGTCGGCCGCCATCTGCTTCAGCCGGATCGCCGCGGACAGGCCGGCAGGCCCCGCGCCGACGATCACGACGTCATAGGGCATCGATTCCCGTTCGCTCATTGCATCATCCTCTTGGGGCCAGCCGCCCCCCATGTCGTCGCGTGAGGGCAACGCCCTGTCCTTGCCAACGATTTGGGCAGATTGACGGGGAGGTCAACCCAGTGCCTTAAAGGCGCCATGGGGGCGGAACAGCATATTCAGTGGCAAGACGCGGCGGCGAGCGCGCTCGAATGGTGGGCCGACGCCGGTGTCGACACGCTGGTTGAGGACGAGCTGCGCGACTGGTTCGCCACCCCTGCCCCGCCGGCTCGCCCGCTTGCCGTAACGTCTGCGCCCGCCGCGGACCTGCCGCCCGATACGCTCGACGCGTTCATGGCGTGGCGGATGGGCGATGCGGTGCCGGAGGCGTCGTGGAATGCCCAGCCGGTGCCGGTGCAGGCACAAAAAAATCCGTCGCTGATGATCCTGACCGACCTGCCCGAGCCGGATGATTCGGACGAAGCCGGATGGATGACCGGTCCGGTCGGCGTCCTGCTCGACCGGATGCTGGCCGCGATCGGCGAGGTGCGCGAGCAGGTCGTCATCGCCGGCATCGCCCATGCCCGGCCGCTGACCGGACGGATGCCCGCGGATGCGCTGGGCACGCTGGAAGAGCTTGCCCGCCGCCTCGTCACCCTCGTCGCGCCGCAGCGCTTGCTGCTGTTCGGCGCCGAACCGTGCCGCGCGCTGCTCGGCCCCGATGGCCAGCGCGGTGGTTTACGCACCCTTAACCATGACGGCCTAGCCTGTCCCACGATCGCCACGTTCCACCCACGCTTCCTGTTGGAGCGGCCGCTGGCCAAGGCGGAAACATGGCGGCACCTGCAGTTGCTTATCAGGGAACCGACCGCGTGAAGCTCAACCCACTCGTGTTCGCGGCGCTGATGCTGCCCGCCCTTCCCACCGCCGCGCTTGCCGACGAATCGCCCAGCCGCAGTACCGCCGTTTCCGTCGCCGAAGCCCGCGTGCCCCCGCAATTGTCGCCCGAGGATCGCGACGCCTATACCCAGGTCTTCGCCGCGATCCGTGGCGGCCGCTGGGCCGATGCGCAGCTCAGGCTCGACGCGATGAAGCCGGGACCGCTCCATGCCGTCGCCCGCGCCGAACTCTATACCGCCAAGGGATCGCCCAAGGTCGAACTGCCGCAGTTGCTGGCGGTGCTGAACGAAGCGCCCGATCTGCCACAGGCGCCCGACCTCGCCCGCCTCGCCAAACTGCGCGGGGCGTCCGCGCTGCCCGAACTGCCGACACCGCAGCGGCTGGTGTGGTTCGATGCCGCCCCGGTCCGCGTCCGTGCCAAGGCCGCGCGCAGCGATGCCGCCGCCGCGCAGCTGCTCGACGCGATGAAGCCCTATGTGAAGGCCGATGACGGCGCCGCGGCCGAAGCGCTGATCACGACCCGCGCCGGCGACCTGACGCCCGAGGCGCTGACCGAGATGCGTGGCCGGGTCGCATGGATCTATTTCGTGGCCGGCGACGACGCCAATGCCCGCCGCCTCGCCGCGGTCGCGCAGCAGGGCGAAGGCGAATGGACCGCGCAGGCCGACTGGACGCAGGGGCTGGCGGCGTGGCGGCAGCAGGATTGCGCCGCGGCGCAGGCGGCGTTCGCCAGCGTCGCGCAGCGGGCCGGTGATACCGAATTGCGCTCGGCCGGGCTGTACTGGGCGACGCGCGCCGACATCGCCTGTGGGCGGCCCGACCTCGTACAGGCGCGGCTCCAGACCGCCGCGCAATATGGCGAAACCTATTATGGGCTGCTCGCCCGGCAGGCGCTGGGACTAATCGAGGGTGCCGACGGCACTGGCCGGGCGCCGGCGACCGAGGACTGGCGCGCGTTGGAGCGGCGATCGAACGTGAAGGTCGCCGCCGCGCTTACCGAAATCGGCGAAGGGGCGTTGGCCGACAAGCTGCTGCGCCATCAGGCGCGGATCGGCGGCGCCGGGGACTATGCCGCGCTGACCCGGCTGTGCGGATCGCTGAACCTGCCCGCGACCCAGCTGTGGTTGTCGCACAACGGGCCGCAGGGCGCGCGTCCGCTGGCCGAGGCACGCTATCCTGCCCCCGACTGGACGCCCGAGGGTGGCTGGCGCGTCGACAAGGCGTTGGTGTTCGCCCACACGCTGCAGGAATCGCGCTTCGATGCTGCAGTCGTCAGTCCGGCGGGGGCGACCGGCCTGATGCAGATCCGGCCAGGTGCGCTCACCGATTATGCCCGCGCGCACGGCCTGAACCTCGAAAAATCGGCGCTGTCGAAGCCGCAGGTCAATATGGCGGTCGGACAAAGCTATCTGGAACAGCTGCGCGACCGGCCGTTCACCGGCGGGCTGCTGCCCAAGGTCATCGCCGCGTATAATGCGGGGCCAACCCCGGTCGAGGCATGGAACGTGCAGCTGAAGGACGGCGGCGATCCGCTGCTCTACATCGAATCGATCCCGTATTGGGAAACGCGTGGCTATGTGATGACCGTGCTGCGTAATTACTGGATGTACGAAAAACAGGCGGGCAAGGCGTCGGCCAGCCGGGCCGCGCTGGCGCAGGGCATGTGGCCGAAATTCCCCGGACTGCCCGGCGCTGCGGCGGTGCGGGTCAGCGCCAATGGGCGGACGCGGGTGGCCGATGCCAATTGACGAGAGCCGGCCGTTCGTGCCGGTGCGGATCGCGGTACTGACGGTATCGGACACGCGCGGGTTGGCCGAGGATCGCTCCGGCGACACGCTGGTCGGCCGACTTGAAGACGCCGGCCATATCCTCGCCGACCGGGCGATCGTACGCGACGACATCGACACGATCGTCGCCCGGCTGCACGGCTGGATCGATGACGACAGCATCGATTGCGTCATCACGACCGGCGGCACCGGCGTAACCGGCCGCGATGTGACGCCCGAAGCGGTCGAGCGGGTGGCGACCAAGCTGATCCCCGGCTTCGGTGAACTGTTCCGCTGGCAAAGCTATGCCAAGATCGGCACCTCCACCATCCAGTCGCGCGCCACCGCCTGCGTCGCGCGCGGCACCTACATCTTCGCGCTGCCCGGATCGACCGGCGCGGTGAAGGACGGGTGGGACGGCATCCTCAAGGAACAGCTCGATATTCGCCACCGCCCCTGCAACTTCGTCGAGCTGATGCCGCGCCTGCTGGAGCGGTGACGCCGCCGGTCACTTCGCCGGTTTCGCTCCGGCCGCGTCGCGCTTCGTGCTCAGGAACTGCGCCAATTGCCCGTCCATGGCGGAATACCATTCGACCAGATCGGTGAACTGCGCCTGGGTCATCCCGCCCACCGCCGTCGCATCCAGAAATTCGCGCAGGTCGCCGTCCGAATCGACCGCGATCTTGAGGAAGCGATTCCGGGCATTCCATTCGTTGGTCAACGCGGGCGTGTAGAGCGGTTCCTTCTTGTACCATGAGGTGAGCTGGAACGATTTGCAGTCCTTCAACCCGTCACATCCATAGAATTCGACGGAGAAGGATTCCCCGTTGGTCGCGCTCAGGACATAGGGTTCGCCGTCCTTGTTGATCTTCATTTCGGCCTTGTAGCCCGCCGCCTGCAACGCGGTGACGACATTGCCCGGTTGCCGCAGGTCGAGCAGCGCCGCATCGGGCGCGGCGATCGCCGCCGCCACCCCCATCATCATTCCGATCATCGACAAACCCCCCGGATTTCCAGCGGGAGCCTATCGCCCGGCGCGTGTGACCGACAAGCCTATTCGGCGACCATCGCCGCCAGCACATGGCCGTCCGGATCACGGAAATGGAACCGGCGCCCGCCGGGAAAGGCGAAGATCGGCTGGACGATCACCCCGCCGCCCGCCTCGACCGCCGACAGCGTCGCTTCGAGATCGTCGACCTGAATCACCGGCAGCAGCGTGGTCAACATCGTGTCGGCGTCCAGTCCCATGTCGGTATCGCCGCTGGTCGTTGCGGCATAGTCCGGACCATAGTCGGTGAACGTCCACCCCATCACCGTGGCGTAGAACGTCTTCGCCGGTTCCGTCGCCGCGACCGGCAGTTCCAGATAGTTCAACCGCGCCATGAGAACCTCCTGCATGTTCTTGCTTCGTTCTGAACGATTCGATAGCGTCGGGCAATGCGGAATCGTCCGGCCAGAGGAGCGACGACCAACGTCACGAGCAGCCGCATCGCCCTGCCCGCGCAGGAGGCCGACGGCGACTGGCTGGACTGGCGGGAGACGGTCGACGGCGCGGAGCCGACGCTGCGCACCAGCGTGGCGATCGAACGGCCGCGTACGATCCTGTCGCGCAACGCATCGCCCGACATTCCATTCGACCGGAGCATCAACCCCTATCGTGGCTGCGAACATGGCTGCATCTATTGTTTCGCGCGGCCGACCCATGCCTATCACGACCTGTCGCCGGGGCTGGATTTCGAAACGAAGCTGTTCGCCAAGCCCGATGGGGCGACGCTGCTCCGGGCCGCGCTGGCCAAGCGCGGCTATGTCGTGAAGCCGATCGCGATGGGCACCAATACCGACCCTTATCAACCGATCGAGCGCGACTGGGGAATTACCCGCGCGTGCATTGCCGTGCTGGCGGAAACGAACCATCCGCTGACCATCACGACCAAATCCGACCGGGTGGTACGCGATATCGACCTGCTGGTGCCGATGGCGGCCAAGGGGCTGGTGAGCGTCACCCTGTCGGTGACGTCGCTCGACCCGAAGATTGCCCGCACGCTGGAACCGCGCGCGCCGCATCCCGAGAAGCGGTTGTCGGCGGTCGCTGCTCTGGCGGCGGCGGGAGTGCCGGTGTTCGTGTCGATCTCTCCGGTCATTCCCGCGATCACCGATCATGAGGTCGAGCATCTGATCGAGCGTGCCGCGCAAGCAGGGGCAAAGGGCGCCTATTTCCTGCCGGTCCGCCTGCCGCACGAAGTCGCGCCGCTGTTCCGAGCATGGCTGGAAACGCATTTTCCCGACCGGGCGGGCAAGGTGATGGCGATCGTCCAGTCGCTGCGCGGCGGGCGCGACAATGATCCGGCGTTCCATTCGCGGATGCGCGGGCAAGGCGTTTGGGGGCAGCTGCTCGCCACCCGCTTCGCCATCGCGTGCCGCCGCCACGGGCTGACCGGCGGTCATCCCCGACTGCGCTGCGACCTGTTCCGCCCGCCCGCCGGCGCGCAGGGCGAGTTGTTCAGCTGAGCGACGGAACCGTTGTCGTATCGCAACGTATTCGAGACGACGACAAACGGGGACCAGATGATGACGATACGTTTCCTGACCGCCGCGATGCTGACCGCCGCGACCGTTTCCGCTCCGGTGATGGCGCAGACGCGCTCGATCTCGCAGAGCGACCGGGCGCAGGGCGCGCAGGCCAATCCGCAGCTGCTGGCGCAATATGGCGGCAGATATTCGGGGCCGCAGGCCGCCTATGTCGAGCGGGTCGGTAAGAAGGTGGCGGTGCAGTCCGGCCTGTCCAATGCCAGCGGCGACTTCACCGTCACCCTGCTCAATTCGCCGGTCGAAAACGCCTTCGCCATCCCCGGCGGCTATGTCTACATCACGCGGCAGCTGCTGGCGCTGATGAACAGCGAGGCGGAGCTGGCGGCGGTGATGGGCCATGAAGTCGGCCATGTCGCCGCGCGGCACAGCAATTCGCGCAACACGCGCTCGACGCTAGGCAATCTGGGCGCGACGTTGCTGGGCGCGGTGACCGGCAGCGATCTGGTCAGCCGGATCGCCGGGGTCGGATCGCAGCTCTACACCCTGTCGTACAGTCGCAACCAAGAGTATCAGGCGGACCAGTTCGGCGTGCGCTATGCCACCGCCGCCGGCTATGCACCCTCGGGCATGGCCGATGCGCTGGTCCAGCTGAACGAAGCGCAGGCACTGGCGGCGCAGACCAGCGGACGCGGCGGCAATGCCGTGCCGACGTGGATGAGCACCCATCCCAACGGAGCCGAGCGCGTCCGCCGCGCCCGCGCGCTGGCGCAGCAGGCAGGTGGCGCCGCGACCCAGCCGGGGCAGGACACCACCTATCTGCGGATGCTCGACGGCCTGCGCTATGACGACGATCCGGCGCAGGGGGTGATCGACGGCACGACCTTCCGCCACCCGGCCCTGCGCATCCGCTTCACCGCGCCCAGCGGCTATGCGCTGCAGAACGGGACCGATGCGGTGACGATCGCCGGACAGGGCGGCCAGGCCGAATTCCGGATGGGGCCGGCGGATGACCCGGCCAGCTTCGTGCGGCAGCGGCTGGCGTCGCTCGGCGCGCGGACCGCGGCCGAGCCGCAGACCACGCGGATCAACGGCACCGATGCGGCGATCGCGACGGTGCGCGCCAATGCCAACAACCAGGCGGTCGACCTGACTATCGTCGCCTATCGCTACCCTTCGGCCACCTATTATTTCCAGATCGTCACCCCCGCCGGCCGCGGAATCGGTCCGTTCGAATCGCTGCTCGACAGCTTCGGCACGCTGACCCAGGCCGAAGCGAACGCGATCGTCGGCAAGCGCATCCGCATCGCCACGGTCCGGGCGGGCGACACGATCGATTCGCTCAGCCGGCAGATGGCCTATCCCGATTTCCAGCGGAATCGGTTCCTGACGCTCAACGGGCTGGAGGACGACGCCCAGCTGGTACCGGGACAACTGGTGAAGCTGGTCGTGCGCGGCTAACCCCTTTGCGCCGCCCGTTCGCCATGCGAAGGGCGGCGCATGACCCATCATGACGTCATCATATTGGGCGCCGGCGGCGCGGGGCTGTTCTGCGCCGGCATCGCCGCGCAGCGTGGGCGACGCGTGGCCGTGCTCGACCATGCCCCGGAGCCAGGGCGCAAGATCGTCATTTCGGGCGGTGGGCGGTGCAACTTCACCAATGTCGGCGCGAGCTGGGACCGCTATGTCTCGGCCAACCCGAAATTCGCGCGCTCGGCGCTGGGTCGCTACGCCGCGCAGGACTTTGTCGCGCTGGTCGAGCGCCATGGCATTGCGTGGCATGAAAAGACGCTGGGGCAGCTGTTCTGCGACGGATCTGCGCGGCAGATCGTGGCGATGCTGCTGGCCGAGGCCGATGGCGCGGAGATCGCGCTGGGCCAGCCGATCCGCGATGTGGGACATGCCGATGGGATGCTCACCGTCGTCCATGGCGAACGGACCCTGACCGCCCCCTCGCTGGTGATCGCGACCGGCGGTCCGTCGATCCCCAAGCTCGGCGCGACCGGCTTCGCCTATGACCTGGCCAAGCGGTTCGGGTTGAAGCTGGTCGAGCCGCGCCCGGCATTGGTGCCGCTGACCCTGCCGCCCGACGACGCGCTGTTCCGCGAATTGTCGGGCGTCGCGACCGAGGTCGTCGCGAGCGCCGGCAAGGCGAAGTTCCGCGAGGCGGCGCTGTTCACCCATCGCGGGCTGTCAGGGCCGGCGATCCTGCAGGCATCGTCCTATTGGCGGCACCGCGAGCCGGTGACGATCGACTTCGTACCCGACCGGTCGAGCGGCTGGCTGACCGAACTGAAGCGCGCGCGGCCCCGCATCGGCCTGCGCTCGGCGCTCGGCTCGGCGCTGCCCGACCGGCTTGCCGAAGCGCTGGCGGCGAAGCTCGACTGTCCCGGCGAACTCGGCAACCAGCGCGACGCGACGCTGACCCGGATCGAGCAGAGGCTCGCCGGGTGGCAGTTCCATCCGAACGGCACCGAGGGCTTCGCCAAGGCGGAGGTCACGGTCGGCGGAGTGGCGACGGACGGGCTCAACCAGAAGACGATGGCGGCGAAGCATCTGCCCGGGCTGCACGTCATCGGTGAAGCGGTCGACGTGACCGGCTGGCTCGGCGGCTATAATTTCCAATGGGCGTGGTCGAGCGGCTGGGCGGCGGGGCAGGCGGTGTGATTCGCAAGGCGTCATTTCCACCTATCGTCGACATGTCGACACGGGTACTGATCCTCGGCAGCCTGCCGGGCGACGCGTCGCTGGCCGCCGGGCACTATTATGCGCATCCGCAGAACCAGTTCTGGCGGTTGTTGTCGCCGGCGATCGGGGTCGACCTCCCCGCACTCGCCTATGACGAACGGCTGGCAACTCTCAGGGCGGCCGGCATCGGCCTGTGGGACGTAGTGGCGAGTGCAACCCGGCCGGGCAGCAGCGACGCCGCGATTCGCGACGCCACCGCCAACGACGTGGCGGCGCTTATCGCGACCTTGCCGGAACTGCGTCTGGTGGCGTTCAACGGCGGAACGGCAGCCAAGGCCGGGCGGGCGCTGGTGCGCGGGGTCGAGACACTGGCGCTGCCGTCGAGCAGCCCATTGCATACGGTCGGCGTGGCCGCGAAAAAGCCGGCGTGGGATGCAATCGGCGCCTATCTGTCGGATCGACCCGCTCGTCCCACGGCGACCTGCTGACGGTGACCATGCACCATCGTATCGGTGAGATGCTGTCCGACGAACGGCACTGCCGTCTGGCTATCTTCTATCGACCGGACCATCGTTCGTCATCGTGGAAGAGCGCATCCTGTCCCACGATCGGGGCAATAGCGAAAACCCGGACGTGATCCCCTTTCCGACTGGCGCGGAATGGCAGCCCTACTGGACGATCGACACCCGGCCGAGGACAAGGTTGTTCGGCACGATCGAGGATGCTCTGTCTGCCGCCCGAATGTCGCTGAACGGCATGCTCTGAGCAGATTCGAGTGGGTTGCGTCGCGGACGAAGCGACAGCGGACTAATTCATTACCGGTCCGCGATGCCCGGTTGCAATCCTGTCACCCCCTGCCGCATAGCATCGCCATGTCCGACGAACGCGATGTTTCCACCCTGTCCTTCGAAGACGCGCTGCGCGAGCTCGAAACCATCGTCAGCCGGTTGGAAACGGGGCAAGAAGATTTGCAGACTGCGATCGACCTCTATGCCCGTGGTGACCTGCTGCGCGCACAATGCGCCGCGCGGCTCGATGCGGCGCAGGCGCGGATCGAGGCGATCCGGGTCGATGCCGAAGGGCGTGCCTCCACCCAGCCGTTCGACGCGCAATAATGGCGACCGTCGCGCCGCCGGTGTCGCTGAACGCCGCCCTCCGCGAAATCTCGGCAGAGATGGATCGCCAGTTCGATGCGCTGCTGCCCGTTCCCGACGATCCCCGCGCGAACCTGTACCGCGCGATGCGCCATGCCGCGATCGGCGGAGGCAAAAGGCTGCGGCCGCTCCTGGTGTTCGCCACCGCGCGCCTGTTCAATGTCGAGCGTATCCGCGCCGCCCGCGCCTCGCTCGCGATCGAATGCATCCATGTCTACAGCCTGATCCATGACGACCTGCCCGCCATGGACGATGACGATATGCGCCGCGGCAAGCCGACGGTGCACAAGGCCTATGACGAAGCGACCGCGATCCTGGCGGGCGATTGTCTGCACGCGCTCGCCTTCGAAATCCTGTCACACGAGCTGACCCATCCGGATCCGCATGTCCGCATCGAACTGATCGCCGACCTGGCGCACGCCTCCGGCCCGTCGGGCATGGCAGGCGGACAGGCCATGGACCTGGAGGCGGAGGACACCAGCTTCGACCTGAACACCGTCACCCGGTTGCAGGCGATGAAGACCGGTGCATTGATCGCCTGTTCGGTCGAGGCTGGCGCGATCCTGGGGCGGGTGACCGATGCGCAGCGCACCTCGCTGCGCGGCTATGCCCGCGACATCGGCCTCGCCTTCCAGATCGCCGACGACATTCTCGACGTCGAAGGCGACGAGGCGGCGGTCGGCAAGGCGCTGCGCAAGGATGGCGAGGCGGGCAAGGAAACCTTCCTCTCGCTGCTCGGACTCGACCGCGCGCGCGAACAGGCGCGGCGGCTGGTCGACCAGTCGATCGAGCATCTGCGCGACTTCGGCCCCGAAGCCGATCTGCTGCGCGCCATCGCCCGCTATGTTCTGGAGCGCGACCGGTGAGGATCGGCGTCTATCCCGGCACGTTCGATCCGATCACCCGTGGGCACATGGACATCATCCGGCGGGGCGCGAAGCTGGTCGACCGGCTGGTGATCGGCGTCACGACCAATCCGTCCAAGTCACCGATGTTCACGCTCGACGAACGGCTGGCGATGGTCGAACGCGAAGTGGCCGGGGTCAGTGGCGATATCCGGGTCGTCGCGTTCGACGCGCTGCTCATGACCTTTGCCGAACGGCAGGGAGCGAGCGTGATCGTGCGGGGCCTGCGCGCCGTCGCCGACTTCGAATATGAATATCAGATGGCGGGCATGAACCAGCAGCTGAACGACCGGATCGAAACGGTCTTCCTGATGGCCGACGTCTCGCTGCAACCCATCGCGTCGCGGCTGGTCAAGGAAATCGCGATGTATGGCGGGTCGATCGCCAGGTTCGTGTCCCCGGCGGTATGCGAGGAAGTGATCGCGCGGGTGGAGAAGCTGGGCCGCAAGGGCGATTAACCCCGCCGTCGCCACCACCAGGTCAGACCGCCGAGCAGCGGGATGGCGACACCTCCGCCCGCCAGCACCTGCCACGATGGCAGCCAGCGGCCGATCAGTTCGCTCAGTCCGTGCCCGAACCAATAGCCGATCGACACGAAGATCGTCGCCCATAGCAGCGCCGCCGAGCCGTTGAGCAGCATGAAGCGCGCCAGCGGCAGGCGCGTGGTTCCGATCGCGACCGGGCTGACCGTGCGCAGTCCGTAGAGAAAGCGAAAGGCGAACACGAACAACGTCGGATGCCGTTCGAACGCTGTCAGCGCGCGGGCAAAGGCGGGCTTGGCGCTCCATCGCCGCACGCGGGGATGGTCGCGGAACCGACGCCCCGCCGCGAAGAACAGCTGATCGGCGATGAACGATCCGATCGCGGCGGCGAGGATCGCGCCGGCAAAGGGCAGCGTGCCCCGCTGCACCATGATCCCGCCGAGGATCACGACGGTCTCGCCCTCCATCCCGGCGCCGAGCAGCAGCGCGCCCAGCCCGTAGCGGGCGATCAATGCCTCGATCGTCACGAACCTTGCTCCCGCATCGCACCATCGTACAGGCCCGCGACCGGGGGTAAAGCGCCACGCCCCTCTTTCTTGGCCCTGCGGCAGCGGCTAGACACCTACGATGCTCGCTCCTCCCCTTCCCTCGCGCGCCCGCCCCGGCGCTGTCGCCCGCTGGCTGTGGTGGGTCGCCGCACTGGTGGTGGCGATGGTCGTCGTCGGCGGGATCACGCGGCTGACCGAATCCGGCCTGTCGATCACCGAATGGAAGCCGCTGTCGGGCACGCTGCCGCCGCTGAATGCCGAACAATGGGAAGCGGAGTTCGCCAATTACCGGAAAATCCCGGAATATCAGCTGCTGAACCAGGGCATGACGCTGGCCCAGTTCAAGGGCATCTTCTTCTGGGAATATGTCCATCGCCTGCTGGCGCGGCTGGTCGGGGTCGCCTTTGCCGTCCCGCTGGCGTGGTTCTGGATTCGCGGCGCGCTGCCGACCGGCTACAAGGGGCGGCTGCTGGCACTGCTGGCGCTGGGCGGATTGCAGGGGGCGATCGGCTGGTGGATGGTGGCCTCCGGCCTGTCGGTACGGACCGACGTGTCGCATATCCGCCTGTCGGTGCATCTGCTGAACGCGCTGCTGATCCTGGCTGGGACAGTGTGGACCGCGCTAGACCTGCGTGAGCTGGCCGCGGATCGGTATGCACGGCCGGCGCGGCTGACGACGATCGGCATCGTCACCCTTTTGGTGCTGTTCGTGCAGCTGTTGTTCGGCGCGTGGGTCGCCGGGCTGAACGCCGGGCTGGTGACCGATCAATGGCCGCTGATGAACGGGCGTTTCTTTCCGCTCGACGAATGGCGGTCGCGGGGTGCGCTCGATGCGATCGTCAACGATCCGTATGTCGTCCACTTCATCCATCGCTGGTGGGCATGGGTCGCGGTCGCTGCGCTGATCCTGCTCGCCCGCGCCGCCAAGCGTGCCGGCCATCCCAAGGTCGCCCGCGCGATCCACACCACCTTCGGCATCCAGATCCTGCTGGGGATCAGCACGGTGATGACCGGCGTGCGGATCGAGGTCGCGGCGCTGCACCAGCTGGTCGGTGCCCTGCTGGTGATCGCGACGACCTGGGGTGCGCACGCCACCGGACGCCGCTGATGCTGCTCCCCCCTCCGGCGCCGGCGGTCGAAGCGGCGGTCGCGACCGGCTTCGTCCCGGCGCTCGACACCGAGTATCGCTACCATATCGAACAGGAGCGTGACGAGGCAGGCACGATCCGCCGCTATGCCACCGACCGGACGGTCCGGTTCCGCCGGACGCCCGATGGTCTCGTCGCGCAACTTACCATCGATTCGGTCGCGGGTGGGTTGTCGGATGGGCCGGGCGCGATGTTCGAGCGTGCCTTCGCCACGCTGAAGGGGCGGCCGATCGTCTATCGTCTGTCCGATCGCGGGGAGGTGACGGGGGTCGTCGACCGCGAGACGGTGTGGACCGCCCTGATCGACGCGGTTGCCGCGCAGGACGGCGGCGATCCGGCGAAGAAGGCGATGCTGCAGCGGCTGACCGCGCCGCTGCGCACGATGCCGGAACGGCAGCAGGTGGCGATGCTGGGTTCGATGCTGACGACCCTGCTGGCACCGGACGTGGTGCGTCGCGGCGTCGTGGCCCAGCATGACATCCGCCAACGGGCGACGCCGCCGTTCGATGGCGGATCGGAGGTGACCGGCACCGAACGAATCCATGCGCAGGGCAACGCGCTGGTCGAGGAACAGCGGCTGTCGGGCGATGTGGTGGCTAGCGGCGGCAAGGCCAGCGGCCGGCGGATCAGCACGATCACCCGGCGGGTCGACGCGACCACCGGCATGATCCTCACCCAACAGACGACCGTCCGCATCGACAGCGACAACGCGACGTCGATCGCCACCACCCGGATCACCCAGCGACCGTTATAGGGTATTTAGATACCCGTCAGCAAAGCCGCACTTTGCTTGACTTTTCACCTGCCGTTCGGCAATTTCCCGGCGTTCGCACCACTCCGGTTCGGGGCGGGCGCGTCATATATCCGAAAGGTCCAACGCCCATGAAGGCGCTCATGAAGACCACCAAGTCGGCCAAGCCGCACGAGGTGGAAAAGAAGTGGCATATCGTCGATGCCGACGGCCTGGTGGTCGGTCGCGCGGCGACGATCATCGCCAACGTGCTGCGCGGCAAGCACAAGACGTCGTTCACCCCGCACGTCGATTGCGGTGACAATGTCGTCGTCATCAATGCCGACAAGATCCGCTTCACCTCGAACAAGGCGAAGACGAAGACCTACTACAAGCACACCGGCTATGCCGGCGGCATCAAGGCGGTCACCGCCGAAAAGGTCCTCGAAGGTCGTTTCCCCGAGCGCGTCCTGGAAAAGGCCGTCGAGCGGATGATCCCGCGTGGCCCGCTGGGTCGTCAGCAGATGCGCAACCTGCGCATCTTCAAGGGTGCCGAGCATCCGCATGAAGCGCAGAACCCCGAGGTTCTCGACATCGCGGGCATGAACCGCAAGAACAAGGTGGGCGCATAATGTCCGACAACCGCCAGTCCCTTTCCGACCTCGCGAACCTGACCGGTCAGCAGGCACCGGCCGCTGCCGCGCCGCAGGCTTCGGCTCCGCAGGGCGACACCGCCGGTGAAGCGCCTGCCGCTCCCGCCGCGCCGACCACCCCGCTGCGTGCACAGGAAATCGACCAGTACGGTCGCGCCTATGCCACCGGCCGCCGCAAGGACGCCGTTGCGCGCGTCTGGCTGAAGCCGGGTTCGGGCAAGATCACGATCAACGGTCGTGACCAGGAAGTCTATTTCGCGCGTCCGACGCTGCGTCTCGTCATCAACCAGCCGTTCGGCGTCGCCAACCGCAATGGTCAGTATGACGTGATCTGCACCGTCAAGGGCGGCGGCCTGTCGGGTCAGGCCGGCGCGGTCAAGCATGGCATCAGCCAGGCGCTGACCCGCTACGAGCCGATCCTGCGCGCGCCCGTCAAGGCCGCCGGGTTCCTGACCCGCGACAGCCGCGCGGTCGAGCGTAAGAAGTACGGCAAGGCGAAGGCCCGCCGCAGCTTCCAGTTCTCGAAGCGCTAATCGCATTTGGCACGAACGGGAGCACAAAAAGTTCCCGTTTGCGGCCAGTCGCGGTCGATTTGGGGCGGTCCGGTATCGGGCCGCCCTTTTCGTTGGGGACGTAACGGTATAGCGAGAGCCCGTCCGCGCGCTGGCGGAACAACCCAAGAGACGCCATGACCTCGCGTGCCAAGACTTCGCTGCTGCCGCTTGCCGATTCGGACCTTTGGCCCGACGAACTGCGCCGCAGCCTGTCGGACAAATTGTTCACCATCGCGTTCGGTGCGATCCAGTGGCCTTGGCTCCTTCGCAGCCTGTCGGGCGGGAAGAAGGCCGACAAGGCGCGGTTGATGGCCGATCTGGGCCTCGCGCCCGATGCCCTTCCGAACCTTGGCAGCTGGAAGGCCGATACCGGCTATCTCTCGCTGATCGTCGAGCGCATCGCCGCCAGCCGTCCGCGCACCGTGGTCGAGCTGGGCACCGGCGCATCGAGCCTCGTCACCGGCGCGGCGCTGGCCAAGCATGGCGGTGGTCAGCTCATCAGCTTCGACCAGCATGCCGGCTTCGTCGATGCGACGCGCGAATGGCTGAGCGAACATGGCATCAATGCCGATCTGCGCGCCGCGCCGCTGGTTGCGGCGCCGGGCGACTGGCCGGGCGTGTGGTACGACATCGACGCGCTGCCCGATCAGGTCGACCTGCTGCTGATCGACGGCCCCCCATGGACGATCCACCCTTATGTGCGCGGCGCGGCGGAAACGCTGTTCGATCGGCTGCCGGTCGGCGGGGTCGTGATGCTGGATGACGGCGCACGTCCGGGCGAGCGGGTCGTCGCCCAGCGCTGGCGCCGCCGCTGGCCGAACTTCCGGTTCGAACTGGTCAATCAGGGGACCAAGGGCACGTTGATCGGGCAGCGCCTTTCGTAAGGCAACGCCCGCCGTCACCCCGGATCAAGTCCGGGCTGGCGTCGAAGCGGATCAGTCGGCCTGCGCGGTCACCGGTTCGTCGGAAACGCCCATCTTGCGCGCGATCGTTTCGAACTGCCCGTTTTCGATCCGGATTTCGTTGAACGACGGCGGATCGGCGCGGGTGCGGGTCGACAGGGTGCCGGCGCCGATCATCCGCAATCGTCCGGCGGCGGTGCGATAGGGAATGTCGAACGGGTCGTGGACATGGCCCGACAGCACGGCATGCGCGCCCGCCGCGACCACGGCATCCAGCGCGACCATGCCGCCCTGCGTTTCGCCGCTCGATTTGGTACCGACATCGATCAGCGGATGATGCGCCGCGATGAAGATCAGGTCGCCCTTCGGCACCTTGCGCATCAGTTCCAGCGTCCGCGCCAGCGCCTTGTCGCCGACATAACCCTTCGACCAGTCCCAGCGAAACTGGAACCGGGCGGTCGTCTTGAGCGGCACGATCGCAACGCCGTCGATCTCCAGCGGACGCTCGATCATCCGCTCCAGCCGGCGATAGCGCTTGTAGGGTTTCACGAACCGCGCGAACAGATTGTAGAGCGGCAGGTCGTGGTTGCCGACCTCCACAGTGACCGGCCGGCCCAGGCTCTCCAGCCACTCGGCCGCCGCTTCGAACTCGGCGGTGCGCGCGCGCATGGTCAGGTCGCCGGTCATGATGACCGCATCGGGCTGTTCGCGCCGCACCGCGTCGCCGAACCACGCGATCGCCGCCTTGTCCTCCGCCCCGAAATGAACGTCGCTGACGTGAAACAGGCGGATCATGCGGCACTCCCGGCTATCGACTAACCGGGCAACGCACGAAGGCGGTCAGCGCTCCGAACGGATCGCCAGCGCCGTACCACCACCCAGCCCGGCCACCAACGTCAGCACCACGAATACCGCGCCCAGCCCCGCCCCGGCAGGCACCAGCGCGGCCAGCAGCGGCGGGACGCAGGCGGGCAAGGTATTGGTGAGGTTGAGCACCGCCAGGTCGCGCCCGCGTGTCTCGGGCGACGGCAGCATCTGCATCGCCAGTGCCGAATGCAGTGCCAGGAACACCGACAGTCCGGTCTGCGCAATGCCATAGCCGACGACCGCGCCGATAAAGCCGGGCGCCACCGCCATGCCGACCAGTCCCGCGATCACCAGCAGCGTCGCGCCGCCCAGGAACGGCTTGCGGCCACCGATCCGATCCGACCAGCGCCCGGCGACGATCGTCGCGACCACGACCACGGCGGTGACGATCGCCATCGCCTGCGCTACCGGCCCCGCCGCGTCGCCGCTGCCGCGCCACCGGTCGGCGAAGTGGAAAAAGGCATAGGCGGTCAGGCCGTTGCCCGCGACCTGCATCGCCAGCCGCGCGATCCACGCCCGGATCAGGTCACCGCGCACGACCGCCGCCGTCTCGGCCCCGATCGGCGCGCCGCCGCCCCCCGCCCCGCGTTCGCGCGCGAATAGCAGGAACGGCACGATCAGCAGCGCGGCCAGCGCGACATTGGCGGCGAAGCGGGTGCCTTCGGTCGGGAATAGCGGCACGGTGACGGCGGCGGCGGACAATACGCCGATCGGGTGCGATATGCCGAGCAGGCCCGATACCCGCCCCTTCTGCGCATCGGGCACTTCGTCGGCCATCACCGCGACCATCGGCGCGAACATGAGGTTCAGCGCAACCTGCCAGAAGCCGATGGCGACCAGCAACGTTGTCCGGTCGACGGCCCGGTGGATCGCCGCGAACGCCAGCGCCAGCAGCAACAAACCGGCAGCGATCGGCAGGCGGCGGCTACGGGTTCGACGCCAATGCCAGTCGCTCAACCAGCCGGCGGCAATGTTCGCGACACTGGCGACGACCGCCCCGCCCAGTACCGCCCAGCCCAGCAGCGCGACGCGGTTCGCTGGATCGATCGCGACGACCTTCACCTGCAACAGGATCGACACGAACGGCATGAACGCGACGAACAGCCCGCAATAGGCCAGCGTGTAGAGCGGGACGAAGCCGCGCGCGGGCGCGGCGGCGGAGGGGGTCAACGCCCCGCGACCCGGCGCAGCGCGGCGATCAACTGGCCGATCGTATAGGGCTTGTGCAGCAGGTCGAACCCCATCGTGCCGTGCCGGACGATGACGTCGCTATAGCCGCTGGTCAGCAGCACCGGCAGGCCGGGATGGCGTTCGCGCAGCCGCGCAGCCAGTTCGACGCCGTCGATGCCCGGCATCATCACGTCGGAAAACACGATATCGAACCCGTCCGGCCGCTCGCCGAGCACCGCCAGCGCCGCCTGTCCGTCGACGACATGCTCCGGCACGAACCCCTGCGCTTCCAGTGCCTGGGTCGTGGTGGTGCCGACCGCGACATTATCCTCGACCACCAGCACGCGCAGGCCGTTGCCTGCCAGCGACACCGGCACCTCGCGCGCCGGCGCATCGCTTCGCTCGGGCGAGAGGACCTGCGGGAGATAGAGCGCGAATTCGGTATGTCCGGGCACGCTGCGGGCACGAACCTCGCCGCCCGACTGCTTGGCAAAGCCGAACACCTGGCTCAGCCCCAGTCCCGTCCCCTTCCCCAGTTCCTTCGTCGTGAAGAAGGGTTCGAAGATGCGGGTCAGCGTTTCGTCGTCGATGCCGCTGCCGGTATCGCCGACCGTGATCACGACGAACTGGCCGGGCAGCGCCGGCGCGCCCGGCCCGGCCGGAATACCATCCACCCGGTCGACGGACAGGGTCAGGCACCCCTCCCCCTGCATCGCGTCGCGGGCATTGGCGGCGAAATTGACGATGGCGGTGTCGAACTGGTTCGGATCGGCATCGACGAACACGTCCGCATCACACGGCCGGATCGTCACCTCGATCCGTGAGCCGGCAAGGGTCCGGACGATATCGCCCAGATTGGCGACCGCTTCGTTGACGTCGAAGACCGCCGGTTGCAGCGCCGAGCGGCGGGCAAAGGCCAGCAACTGCCCGGTCAGCTTCGCTGCGCGGTCCACCGTATCGCTGATCGCCGCCAGATAGCGCTCCCGCCGTTCGTCGGTGAGCGTGGGCTGGCGCAGCAGGTCGACGGACGAACGGACGATGGTCAGCAGGTTGTTGAAATCGTGCGCCACGCCGCCGGTCAACTGGCCGATCGCCTCCATCTTCTGGCTCTGGCGCAGCGCGTCCTGCGCGGTGACCAGTGCCTTGGTCCGGTCGACGACCTGTTCCTCCAGCGATTCGGCCAGCGCCGCCAGCTCGCGCTCGGCGCGGCGGCGTTCCGTGGCCGCGCGGGTGCGTTCGGCGACCTCGCGGACGAAGGCGATCTCGTCATCGCGCCACGTCCGCGGTTCGCCATGGTTGGTGTAGATCAGCGCGACCAGCCCGCCCAGTTCGGTCAGGGGCATGTTGATGAAGGCGCGGGCGTTGATCGACTCCAGCTGCGCCGCCGTGTCGGCCGTGCGCGGGTCCAGCCGGGCATCCTCGACGATCGCCGTCTCGCCGCGCTTCAGATCGTCGATGTAACTGCCATAATCGCGGAAGTTCAGCACCCCCGCCAAGCTGCGCACGCCCGGCGCGTTCCAGTCGCGCTCGATCGTGATCGTCTCCGCCGCCCGATCGACCAGCCCATAGCCGACCCGGTCGACGCCCAGCGCCTCGCCGATGATCCGCGCCGCGGTGACGCCCATGTCGACCGGATCGTCGAGCAGGCGCAGCGCGTCATTCAGTTCGGCCATCGCCGCGCGCATCCGCTCCAGCCGCTTGTAAACGGTGACGTCGATCGACACGCCGGTCAGCCGCACGACCTCGCCATCGGCATCCAGCGTCGGCTGCCCCCGGCTGGCGATCCAGCGCACCTCGCCATCGCCGGGACGGATGCGGACCTCGATCTCCAGCGGTTCGCCGGCAAAGCTCGCCTCGATCGCCGCTACCGCCGCCGCCCGATCATCGGGATGTAGGATCGCCGACACCTCCGCCGTCGAGGGCGGATAATCGGCGTCGAAGCCGAAATTGGTCCGGCAGATTGCCGACATCGTCAGCTGGCGCGTCGCGCGGTCGAACGACCAGGTGCCGAAGCGCCCGGCCTCCAGCGCGAACAGCATCTCGCGCTCGCGCTCCTCCTGCTCGCGAAAGCGGCCGGCGAGTTCGGCCAGCAGCGCGGCGTTGCTCGATTCGAGCCCCTCCATCCGTTCGCGTTCGAGCGTAACGTCGAGCTGGCTGGCAAAGAAATAGGCGAGGCGGCCATCGGCATCGTGCACCGGAGCCAGCAACAGGCGGTTCCAGAACGGCGTGCCGTCCTTGCGATAGTTGCGGATGTCGATCTCGATCGACCGCACCGCCGCCACCGCCGCGCGGATCTGCGCGACCGTCGCGGGGTCGCTGTCGTCACCCTGCAGGAAACGACAATTCCGCCCGATAATCTCCGCGCGAGCATAACCCGTCAGGCGGCAGAAGGCGTCGTTGACGAAAACCACCGGATTGTCGGGCAGCCGCGGATCGGTGATGAGCATCGGCATGCGGGTCGCCCGCACCGCCGCGACGAACGGATCGGTCCCGCCATCCGCGCCGGCGATTTCCAGCGCGATACGGCGGTCGTCGCTCGCCGCCTGCCCGCTCGTGTCACGCCCCTGTTCCACGTCGCCTCGCATCCATGGCAGAACGTGGCGCCCCACCGGCCGTTCCCCCGGCCCGCTATGCTCGGATCAGCGTCGAACGTCCAGTCCGCCGGACAGGAAATCATCGATATCTGCCTGACGGAACAGGTTGAAATCGCCCGGCAGCGAATGTTTGAGCGCGGCGACCGCCAGCCCCCATTCGGCGGCGGTCGCTTCGTCCCGGCCCGACATCAGGGCGTGCAGCACGCCGCTGGCAAAGGCGTCGCCGCCGCCGATCCGGTCGACGATGCCGGAGATCGCGACCTCCCCGATCTGTACCGCGCCCGTCGGCATATCGATCCGCGCCGACAGCCGGTGCCGGTCGGCATCGTCGACATGCCGCGCGGTCGAGGCGATGTGGCGGAGGTTCGGAAAGGCCGCGAACGCCGCCTCGGCCGCTTCGCGCCGCCGGTCCTCACCATCGCCCGAAAATTGCTTACCCAGCAGCAGCGAGACGTCGCGATGGTTTCCGAACAGCAGGTCCGCCATCGACACCAACCGGGTCAGCACAGCGCGCGGGTCGCTGTCCCACGCCTCCCACAGCCGGGCGCGGTAATTGCCGTCGAACGAGACGGTCAGCCCGCGCGCCCGGGCCGCTTCGGCGGCGGCGATGGCGGCCTGCGCGGTTTCGTGACCCAGCGCCGGCGTGATGCCCGACAAGTGCAGCCGCGTGCAGCCCGCCAGCAGTGCGTCCCAGTCCCAGGCCGCCGCCGGGGTCGTGGCAAAGCTCGATCCGGCACGGTCATAGACGATGTCGGACGCCCTGAGGCCCGCGCCGGGGCTGAGGAAATACAGCCCCATCCGCCCCTCGCGGGTTACGACGCGCGAACAATCGACGCCCTGCGCGCGGACGGCGGCAATGGCACCGCGCCCCAACGGATTGTCGGGCACCGCGCTGACCATCGCGCTCGCATGGCCCAAACTGGCGAGCCCGACCGCGACATTGGCCTCCGCCCCGCCGACATGGACGTCGAACCGCCCGGTCTGCATCAACAATTCGCGGCCCGGCGCGGTCAGCCGCAGCAGCAATTCGCCGAAACACAGGATCATCGCGCCAGCCACCCGCCATCGACCGCAAGGATATGCCCCTGCACATAGGCCGCGGCATCGGACGCCAGGAACACCGCCGCCCCGCCCAGATCGCCTGGGTTCCCCCAGCGTCCCGCCGGAATACGGTCAAGGATCGCGGCATTGCGCGCAGGGTCCGCCTGCAACGCAGCGGTGTTGTTGGTCGCGATATAGCCCGGCGCGATAGCGTTCACCGTGACGCCGTGCTTCGCCCATTCGTTCGCCAGCAGTTTGGTGAGGCCACCGATACCCGATTTGGACGCGGTATAGCTCGGTACGCGCACCCCGCCCTGAAAGGTCAGCATCGACGCGATATTGATGATGCGCCCCTGCCCTTGCGCGATCATGTGGCGCCCGGCGGCCTGACACAGGAAGAACACCGATTTGAGGTTGGTGTCGACCACGGCGTCCCAGTCCTCCTCGGTAAAGTCGACCGCATCGGCGCGGCGGATGATCCCGGCATTGTTGACCAGGATGTCGAGCCGCCCGAGCCTTTCCAGCGTCTCCGCCACGACCCGATCGACCGGCGCGATGGTCGACAGGTCGGCGGAGACGATTTCCGCCCGGCGGCCGAGCGCGCGGACCTGTTCGGCTGTGTCGGTGGCGGGCGTGCGGCCAATCAGGGCGACATCGGCACCGGCGGTGGCCAGGGCGACGGCGATCGCCTGACCGATACCGGTATTGGCCCCGGTGACGGCCGCGACCCGGCCCGAAAGATCGAAGGGATTCATGGCAACTCCTTGGTTTCCCGCTCGGGCGGGATGCAGGCTATCGCGCGGCGCCCGTTCATTCGCATCGCGTATACCCGCGCAGGCGGGGATCCCCAGGGGTCAACTCACGCCAACTGGCAGATGTCGAGCACCTTCATGTCGGTATAGTCCTGGTTCTCCCCAGCCATCGCCCAGATGAAGGCATAGGCGCGGGTGCCCGACCCCATATGCACCGACCAGGGCGGGCTGATGACGGCCTCTTCGTTCCCCATGACGATGTGGCGCATTGCTTCGCCCTCGCCCATGTAATGGAACACCTTGTCATTGTCGGTGGGCAGTTCGAAGTAGAAATAAATCTCGCTGCGGCGTTCGTGGATGTGCGGCGGCATGGTGTTCCACACGCTGCCGGGCTTCAGCACGGTCAGGCCCATCACCAGCTGCGCCGAATCGCACACGCCGGGAATGACCAGCTGGTAGATCGTCCGCTCGTTCGATTCCTCGAGGCTGCCGCGATCGAGCGCGTTGGCATCGGCGATGCCCAGCTTGCGGGTGGTGAAGCCCTTATGCGCGGGGCACGACGCGATGTAGAAGCGCGCACCCTTGCCTGCAAACTCGACGTCGACCGCACCCATGGTGACGTAGACGCAGTCCTTGTTGCCAAGGATGAACACCTCACCGTCGACGGTCACGCTGCCCTCGGCCGAACCGACATTGACCACCGCCATCTCACGGCGTTCGAGGAACGGATGGCCCTCCGCCGATTTCGGCTCGGTCTGCGCTGGCAGCTTCACCGGCGCATCGCCGACCGCCACACCGCCGATCACGAACCGGTCGGCATGGGTGTAGTTCAGCACGCACTCGCCCTCGCGGAACAGCCCGTCGATCAGGTAGCGGTCGCGCAGCTCCTCGTTCGACACGCATTCCATCATGTCCGGGTGGGTGGCATAATAGGTACGGTCGAACATCACTCTCTCCTGATGGTAACCGGTATCAGCGGCCTTTGGCGGCCGAACCGGCATTCCTCGCTCTGATTGGCGCCTCTTCTACCGGCGAACCCTGCTGACGTCGACCCCGTTTTTGACACCGGTTTCCTGTCCTCATAACGAGAGGCTTTGCGAGCGCGTGCGTTCCGGCCTAAGTCGCGTGCCATGCAACCGCTCGATCTCCAGCAACAATCCGCCCGTACCTGGTTCGAATCGCTGCGCGACCGCATCTGCTCCGCGTTCGAAGCGATCGAACGCGAGGCGGGATCGGACGCCGCCTTCGCCTATACCCCATGGGACCGGGTCGATCCGTCGGGTGCGCCGGGCGGCGGCGGCGTGCGGGGCGTGATGAAGGGAAAGGTCTTCGAAAAGGTCGGTGTGAACGTCTCGACCGTCGGCGGCACCTTCGAGGGCGAATTCGCCAAGTCGATCCACGGCGCGGCGGACGACCCGCGCTTCTTCGCGACCGGCATCAGCCTCGTCGCGCACATGACCAATCCGCATGTCCCCGCGGTGCACATGAACACCCGCTTCCTCGTGACGACGAAGCGCTGGTTCGGCGGCGGAGCCGATCTCAACCCGCCCATCCCCTATGCGGAGGACACCGCGGATTTCCATGCCGCGATGCAGGCGGCGTGCGACGCGCACGATCCGGCGCATTACCCCAAATTCAAACAATGGGCCGACGACTATTTCTACATCCCGCATCGCGGCGTCCATCGCGGCGTCGGTGGCATTTTCTACGACCATCTGGGCAATGATTGGGACGGTGATTTCGCCTTCACCCGGGATGTTGGAGAGGCGTTCCTGTCGATCTATCCGCAGCTGGTGCGGCGGCGCAGGGCGATGCCCTATGACGATGCCGACCGGGCGCGACAGCTCGAATGGCGCGGCCGCTATGCCGAGTTCAACCTGGTCTATGATCGCGGCACGCTGTTCGGCCTGAAGACTGGCGGCAATATCGATGCGATCCTGATGAGCCTGCCGCCGCTCGCGACCTGGAGCTGACGCCATGGGGTTGATACCGGTCAAGCCGGGCGAGGTCGCGACCATCGTCACCTCGCTGGAGATGCTGGAGCGGCCGCGCCCCGCCCCGCTGCCGCCCTCTCCGCTGCGGCTGGTGCGCTGGGAAAGGCCGGGCGTCGATCGGTATCGCGCGCTGTTCCGGCGGGTCGGCGGGCCGTGGCTGTGGTTTTCGCGGCTGGTGATGGACGACGACCGGCTGACCGCGATCATCCACGACGATGCCGTCCGCATCTGGGCCGTGGTCGACCGCGCGGGGATCGAGATCGGGATGCTCGAACTCGACTTTCGCACGGCGGGCGAATGCGAGCTGTCCTATGTCGGCCTGATCCCCGAACTGGCCGGCAAGGGCCATGGCCGCTGGCTGATGGCGCATGCGCTGGCGATGGCGTGGGCGAAGGACGTGCGGCGGGTATGGGTGCATACCTGCACGCTCGACCATCCCGGCGCGCTTGGCTTCTATCGCCGGTCGGGCTTCGTGCCGTACCAGCGCACCATCGAAACCTTCGCCGACCCGCGAATCGCCGGGGCGTTGCCCGACGATTGCGGCGCGCATTACCCCTTGCTGGCTAGCCGGCGGTAGATCGTCGCGCGGACCAGCGTATAGGCGATAGCCGCCGCCATCGACATTGCCGAGATCGCGATCGCGATGATGCCGGCGGTAAACGGATTGGTCCCGCCCGCCGACGCCGCGCGGGCGATGCTCTGCAGCGCCGACTGGATGAAATAGGCGCCAAGGTGGATCAGCGCCCAGAGCGACAGCAGTTGCAGGACCCGACCGCGCGTCAGATCGAGCGCCCGCCCGACCGCATCGCCGAACCGCCGCTCCGGCTCGGCCAGCAGCACCGGCATCACCATCGCCGCGCGACCGATGACATAGAGCCCGGGCACGATGAACAGCGCCACGCCGCACACCAACGCGATGTTGAGTAGCATCGTCGCGGCGATCAGTACCGGCAACCGCCGCGCGACGATCCGCAGCGCGTCGCCGACGGTGGGCCGCGCCGGATCGAGCAGCAGCGCGAGCAGCACGGCGACGCCGACCAGTTCCGCAACCATCTGAAACGCCAGTAACGGGGCATTGTCGACCAGGAAGGACTGCATCGACGCCATCAGTGCCTGATCGTCCTTCGGCTCGACCGGTACCGTAACGCTCGACTCGCGCATGAACAGCGCCAACGCCAGATTAGGCAGGAAGAAGAACACGCCCCCGACCGCGGCGATCACGTCGCGGTCCCGCTTCCAGATCTGTACCGCGTCGTGACAGGCGGCCGCGACGTTCAACCTCATGCGAAGACGGCCGCGTCGTCCTGCTGGCCGACGACTTCGCGGTACAGCTTGCCGACGAACGCGCTCTGGTACAGCGCCAGCGCCGCGCTGACCGCTGCCACGGCAAACGCCCCGGCGATGATGGCCGGCGACAGGCCACCGTCGTTGGCGGTGAACAGCCCGATCAGGCCGCCGACCACGAACTGCGCCGCCGACACCGCGACGCCGGCGACGATGCCGTAGAGGATCAGCACGCCGATCAGCTTGAACGTCATGCCGCGCGTCACGGCGAAGGCGCGGCCGATCGCGCCGACGCCCCGCCGCTCATGCGCGACCACGGCGTTGATCGGCAGCAACCGGGCCGACACCCACAGCAGGAACAACGCGAGCACAAAGAAATACAGCAGCGCGAAGCCGAGCTTGCCGATTTCCGAGGGCTGGGGCGGCACGCCGTTCATCACCGATGTGAAGTCGAATCCGCTCGCAACGGCCAGGACGACTCCGGGGATCGCCAGCACCGCCAGGATCGCCATCAGCACGATGCTGACCCCGATCATCGGCAGGAAGCGCGTGCGGGCCAGCGACAGCGCGACGCGATGCTGTTCCTGTCCGTTGGGCTGCGCCGAGAACGCGACCAGATAGAGCGCGCCCCATAGCGACACGACGGCGGTCACCAGCGACAAAACTCCCAGTAGCGCCGCCATGCCGCCAGTCGCATCGGCGCGGACGCCGTTCAGGCTGCCGCTGAGCGCCGGCACCGCGAATTGCGTGACCAGCAGCACCGGCATCAGTTCGCCGGCATGGTCGCGCACGAAATCCACGGCGCGGTCCCAGATCGTCCCGATCTTTGCCATCGTTGCACTTGCTCCCCTTTTATCCGATGGAAGCTCTACCCATCCTGATCCTGAATGAAAATGGCCCCTGACCCCCACGTCCCGCCCGTCGCGACCGCGCAGCAGATCGAATGGCGCCCCGAAACCGGACAGATCGACTACCCCGTGGCGCTGGCGACCATGGAGACCCGCGCGACCGCGATCGCCGATGGCATGGCGGCCGAAATGATCTGGCTGCTTGAACATCCGCCGCTCTACACCGCCGGCACCAGCGCCGACCCCGCCGAGTTGCTCGACCCGCGCTTTCCCGTTCATGCCGCGGGGCGCGGCGGGCGCTACACCTATCACGGTCCTGGCCAGCGGATCGGTTACCTGATGCTCGACCTGACGCGGCGCGGACGCGACGTGCGCCGCTTCGTCCATGCGGTGGAGTCGTGGGTGATCGGTGCGCTGGCGACCTTCGACATCCATGCCTATGCCGTGCCCGATCGCATCGGCATCTGGACGTCCGATGGCGGCACCGAAGCGAAGATCGGCGCGATCGGCGTACGGGTGCGCCGCTGGGCGACGCTGCACGGATTTTCGGTCAATCTGGCCCCAGATTTGTCACATTTCGGGGGCATCGTCCCGTGTGGGATCGCCGAATTTCCCGTGACCAGCGCAGCGGCGCTTGGAAAGACGGTCGACCCGGGAATGTTCGATGCAGCGCTCGCCGCCGGGTTGCCGGCTTTTCTGGACGGGCTGTACCCCCCTGCGAAAGAGGCTTGAGGGCAAGCACCCCTTCGACTAATGTCCAGCACGGATTGGGTATTAACGGCAAAAGAAACGCCGCCTATCCATAGCTTAGGGAGCTTACCATGCGTGCATTCTCGAAGATCCTGACCGGTTCGATCATCGCCGGCGCGGCGCTAGCGCTGTCGGCTTGCGGCGGCAACACCGAAACCACCGCCGACAACGCGACCATCACCGACCTGAACTCGACCGACATGATGGACGGCACGATGTCGGACAACATGACCGCCGTTGACGGCGCCATGGGCAACGACACCATGATGATGTCGAACGACAGCATGATGATGTCGAACGACACCATGATGTCGAACGAAGCCGGCATGACCAACGCCATGTAATCAGCCGATTTCGGCTATTCTGGCGAGGGGCCGTCCGGGCGACCGGGCGGCCCTTTTCGTTATCCGTCCCCGGCCGGCCGGATCGTTACGCCCCTGTGCGGCGAAACGTGGCGATCCGATGCAAGTTGGGGCTTGGGTCGCCACGAAAAACGCCTTAACCATCGCTGCTTGCCCTGGCGCCAAGCCCGCGCCGTGAAAGGAAGAGATGAGCGTAGTGCGTACCCTGGTCCTGGCCGCTGCCGCCGCCCTGACCGTCGCGGCATCCCCCGCGTCGGCCCAATTTTTTTTCAAGCCCTATGATCTGGAGGGCCCGCGCGTCACCGGGGAGGAACCGGGCGTCACGACGCAGGCGCTGCCCGGCGCGACCCCGGCCGAGCTGCGCGCGGCGGTGCTGTGGAACATGCGCTCGGCGCTGAACGTCGCGGCGCTGCAATGCCAGTTCGAACCGACGATGCAGACGCTGAACAACTACAACGCGATGCTGTTCGACCATGCCGACGAGCTGAAGGACAGCTATGCCGCGCTGGACAAGTATTTCGATCGGACCACCGGTTCGCTGAAGGCCGGCCAGACCGCGCTCGACCAGTTCGGTACGCGGGTGTATTCCAGCTTCTCGACCGTGTCGGCGCAGCTCGGCTTCTGCCAGGCCGCGAACGAGATCGGGCAGGAAGCGCTGTTCGTGCCGCGCGGCTATCTGGGCGAATTCGCCCAGCTGCGGATGCGCAAGCTGCGCAATTCGCTGGTTCCCTACGGCGAACAGCAGTTCACGCGGCAGATTCCGTATATGCGCCCGGTGCGCCTGTACCAGTTCGAAAACCCGAAATGCTGGCGCAAGGGCATCTGGCAGACCAAGAAGTGCGGCGCGTTCCCCAGCTGACGCCGCTTTCCAAAAAAAAACGCGGAATACCGGAACCAAGGATAAGGCCTGCCGTTATCACCCTCGGATAGCGATCTTATGCCCCCCCGCTCTCGCTATCCGCTAAAAGGACCCGGTAGGCGCAAACCCTCCCCCCCCCCGGTAGTGCCACCGGGTCCATATACTGGTTTCACCTAAGCGACCCGTCGGCCTCAAAACCGGCGGGTCGCTTTTTGCTGGCCATCCCATTTCCATGCCGGAACGAATATTTTCGCCAAACATTCTTTCGCCGGAGCGAGCGAGTCTCGCGAAACCGGGAGATCGATATGCGTAAGATTCTGAGCCTTGCCGTAGTGGCCGGCGCCCTGGCCGTCAGCGCCTGCAACACCGTCGAAGGTGTCGGTAGGGACGTGTCGTCGGCCGGCAACGCCGTCGCGGGCGCCGCCAAGGACAGCAAGTAAGTCGCATCCGGCGCTAGAGACGCCGGAACGACAAGGGCGGCCCGGACCATGTCCGAGCCGCCCTTTTTCGTGTCGGACGCCAGAGAGCCACGCCGGCGTCAGATGGTCTGGTCGTCGACCTCGCTGACTTCGTCCGTAGCGGGATCGCGCTTCGCCCGACGCTTCTCGGTGAACCAGATCGCGATCAGCGCCAGTTCGTAGAGCAGGATCAGCGGTACAGCGAGCAGGAACTGTGACCCGATGTCCGGCGGCGTCGCGACCGCAGCGATCGCGAAGGCGGCGACGATCGCGTACCGCCGCGCCCCGACCAGCTGCTTGCGCGTAACGATGCCGGCCAACTCCAGCAGCATCAACAGCACCGGCAACAGGAAGGCAAGGCCGAACGCGAACAGAAACTGCATCACGAACGAGAGGTAATTCTCGATCGAGGGCATCGCCTCCTGCTCGACGCCGCCCAGATTGCCCTGATATCCGAGCAGGAAATGCAGCGCGACCGGGATGGTGACGTAATAGGCCAGCGCAGCACCGGCGATGAACAGCACCGGCGTCGCCAGCAGGAACGGGAACAGCGCCTTCTTTTCGTTGCGGTACAGGCCCGGTGCCACGAACTGCCAGAGCTGGTTCGCGATCACCGGAAAGGACAGCATCATCGCGGCGAAGAACGCCACCTTGATCTGGACGAAGAACGCCTCGAAAATCTGGGTGAAGATCACGCGCTTCTGCCCCGCCGCCAGCAAGGGCTTGAGCAGGAACGTCAGGATCTGGTGCGAAAAATAGAAGCAGAGCGCAAAGCACGCGGCTACCGCGACCACCGAATAAAGCAGGCGACGGCGCAATTCGATCAGGTGATCGAGCAAGGGTGCCTGGCTGTCGTCGATATCGTTCATGACGGGGCCTTGCCATCAGCGGCGGGCGGATGGTCGCCGGGTGCTTCACGCAGTTCGGGCCGTTCGACCATCACCGGAGCCGGATCGTCCTCGGGCGATGCCGGAGCGGGATCATGGACCGGCGGCGGCGGCGAAGGCGCGTCGATCGGGTGCACGGCCGCCGGCGGATCGGCGGGATGCTCGCGCATGATCCGGGCGTTTTCCTCCGCCCATTTCTTTTCCATTTCCGCCAGTTCGGCTTCGCGCACCATCGTGTCGAAACCTGAGCGGAACTGGCGCGCGACGCCACGCGCCTTGCCGACCCACAGGCCGACGATACGCATGGCCTTCGGCAAATCCTTGGGACCGATGACGACCAGCGCGACCAGCGCGACGACCATCAATTCGGTGGGAGCGATATCGAACATCGGCGCTCAAGGTCGGGCGGGCGCCACGGCCCGCCGGGGAATGGAAGTCAGCGGTCGCCGTGTGGGCGGTCGTCGCGAACGGGGTCGCGGTGCAGCGGGTCTCGCGGCGCCGGATCACGATCATAGCCAGTATCGAGCGGACGCTGTTCCAGCCGTTCGCGCGGACGCGCGGGCGGCGGCACATCGTCATCCTCGGCCATGCCCTTCTTGAAGCTCTTCAGCCCCTTGGCCACGTCGCCCATCATGTCGGAAAACCGACCCTTGCCGAACAGCAGCAGGATCGCGACGCCGACGATAAGCCAGTGCCAAATGCTAAGACCACCCATCGTCTACACTCCAAGCGAAACGGATCGTTGCCGTCCACTTAGTCGCTATCGCCGCCGCTTTCCAGCACGCTTGCAAAGGCATCGTCGATTGGTTCGAGCAGACTCGCCGCGCGCAAATCGTCGATCCCCGGCAGGTCGCGGCGACTGTTCAGCCCGAAATGGTCGAGAAACGCCTGCGTCGTTGCGTACGCCAGCGGACGGCCCGGCACCTCGCGCCTGCCCGCCGGTCGGACCCAACCCGCCGCCAGCAACACATCGATCGTGCCCTTGGAAATCTGCACGCCGCGGATCGATTCGATGTCCGCACGGGTCGCCGGCTCATGATAGGCGATGATCGCCAGTGTCTCGATCGCGGCGCGCGACAGGCGGCGCGACTCGTCGCGGTCGCGGCGCAGGAAATGGGCTAGGTCGGGCGCAGTTTCGAAATGCCAATGCTCTCCCCGCCGGACCAGGCCGAAGCCGCGCCCGGCATGATCCGCCTCGATCGTGGTGAGCGCGGCACGGACATCCCCGTCCCCGACATAGGCGGCGATCATCGCGACCGTCATCGGTGCTTCGCTGGCGAACAGCACCGCCTCTACCGCACGGACGAACGGATCGGTCATGCGATGCGCCGGATATCGATCGGCCCGAACGGCGCATCCTGCCGGATCGCCACCCGCCCCTGCCGCGCAAGTTCGAGCGTCGCCAAAAAGGTCGATGCGAGCGCCGAACGCCGATAGCGCTCCTCGGCATCGATCGGCAGGAAGGCGGCGATCGAGGTCCAGTCGATCCGCGTGCCGAGCATCGCCTCGACCCGTTCGATCGCAACCTCCAGCGTCATCACCGGTCGCGTCGCGACGACATGCAGCACCGGGCGGGTCCGGGCGCTGATCCGGCCATAGGCTTCGATCAGATCGTACAGGCCGGCGTCCCACCGCGCCTTGCGCACGACGTTCAGCCCTTCGGGATCGCCACGCAGGAACACGTCGCGGCCGATGCGGTCGCGCGCCATCAATCGCGCGCCGGCCTCCCGCATCGCATCGAGTCGTTCGAGCCGCAGTTGCAGGCGCAGCGCCAATTCCTCCGGGTCGGGATCCATTTCCGGTTCGCGCGGCAGCAGCAACGCGGATTTCAGATAGGCAAGCCACGCCGCCATCACGAGCCAGTCGGCCGCCAGTTCGAGCCGCAGGGCAGTGACCCGATCGATCCAGCGCAGATATTGCTCGACCAGCGCAAGGATCGATATCCGGCGCAGATCGACCTTCTGCGTCCGGGCGAGCGCCAGCAGCAGGTCGAGCGGCCCTTCCCACCCGTCCAGTTCGATCGTCAGTACCGGCGCATCGGCGTCCATGGCGCGATCCTACCGGCTCGCCGCGCGATCCGTCACCGATATTCGTGCGTGACGTCCTGATGCACGCCGCGCAGCCGGACGGCTCGGCCGTTCTCGATGTCGGGGGCGGCAACGATACGGAGCCAGCGGAACGGCTGACCGGGCGCGTCGACCGCCGCATCGATGGTGAAGCCGCGGTGGTGGCGAATGGCATGGCTGCGCAGCCGTTCGACGGCCGCGCGCGATTCGGGCCGATACATCGGCAGGACACATTCGCGCTTCGGGGGTACGCCGATCGGCAGCCCGAACAGGAGGAAGGTCGCTTCGGACCAGGTCAGTCGGTTCGTCGTCAGATCGCAGGAGAATGGGCCGTCGCCGGCCAGACCGGGGCTGTAGCCGATGTCGAGCAGCCCTTCGGACAGGCGCAGTCCCCGTTCGAAGATCGGCCAGCTATGATGCAGGGGCAGAGGCTCGGTCGGCAGCATCTTCCGGTTCCCAGGCGGCAGGCGCGGGCAGGATAATACCGCCTGGTTAAGAACCGATAAGCGCCTTAGGCAAGCGCCAGCAGGCGGTCGCGCGTGTCGACCAGTTCGGCGAGCGGAACCGGGCTGGCAGTGCCGATCCCCGCCATCGCACGGTCGAGGCGCGCGCGGGACACCGGTGCGATATCGTCCAGCCGATCCGCGATCGCTGCCATCTCCTCCATGCGCGCCCAGCAGTCGAGCACGACATCGCAACCCGCGGCGATGGCGTCCGCCGCCTTGTCGGCGGGCGCACCGCTCAACGCCTTCATGTCGATGTCGTCGGTCATCAACAGCCCGTCGAAGCCGATCCGCCCGCGGATGATATCGCGGATGACCGTTGGCGACAGGGTGGCGGGCAGCGCCGCGTCCCATGCCTCGAACACGACATGCGCGGTCATCGCCATCGGCGCGGAAGACAGCGTCGCAAACGGCGAGATATCCTGTTCGAGCGCATCGGCGGGTGCGGAGACGCGCGGCAGCTCGAGGTGGCTGTCGACCGTCGCGCGGCCATGGCCCGGCATGTGCTTGACGATGCCGACCACTCCGGCCGCGGCCAGTCCGTCGAGCGTCGCGCGGCCAAGTGCTGCGACCTGCATCGGGTCCGCACCGAAGCTGCGGTCGCCGATCGCGCCGGTCATATCGGACTGCGCCACGTCGAGCAGCGGCGTCGCATCGACCGTCACCCCGACCTCCGCCAGCATGACGCCCAGTGCCTGCCCATTGGCCTTCGCCGCCGCGATGGCGGAGGACGGCGCACGATCGTACAGCGCGGCGAAGGCCGAGGGGGCGGGAAAGGCGGGCCACACCGGCGGCTGCATCCGCGCAACGCGACCCCCTTCCTGATCGATCAGGATCGGCAGGTCCGCCCGCCCCGACAGATCGCGCAATGAATCGGTCAGGGCGCGCATCTGATCCCGATCGACGCAGTTGCGACCGAACAGGATATAGCCGAGCGGATCGGCCGCGCGGAACAGCGCGGCTTCGTCGGCGGTCAGCGTCGGGCCGGACAGGCCAAAGATTACGGGCTTCATAGGGTGACGGCTACCGCAGGTCCCCGACCGCGACAACCGGGGTATGTCATCGGGCTATGAAGCAATTCTCTCCAGCCAGCTTGAGCTTGCCACAGAGGTCCGACGCCTGGTTCGCGCTGCCCGCATTCACGCGCAGGCGATAGACGGTCTTGCCCTTCACCTCCGCCGTCTGCACCGACTTGCCCAGGGGAGCCAGATAGGCGAAGCGGCGCGACAGCTGGTTCCACGCGGTGTTCGCCACGCCCTCGCTCGGGAAGGAGCCGAGCTGCACGACCGAACCGCCGGCACCCGGCGCGGTTTCGACCGGCGCGGCCGCCGCTGGCGCACGCGCTTCCAACCGCGTAGTGGTGGTCGGCACGGCCGTCGCCACCCGCCCGGTGCCGCTGCTGGTCGGACCGGCGGCAGGCGCGGCGGCCTTGCCCTGGATCGGTGCTTCGGGAACGGCGTTCAGGTTGACCGACGCGTTGCCCCCAGTCGCCCCCTCGCTGGTCGCGATCGCGGTGTCGCTGTCGCCGGTCACGCGCATGCCGTCGGCTTCCTGCGGGCGGGTCTTGTACGGACCCTCCGGCGCGGCGATCAGGTCGCCGGTGCCGCTGGCGGTCGGCGCGCCTCGATGGCGCAGCAAGGCAAAGGCGATCGTGCCGACCATCAGCAGGCCGATCAGCACGATCAGCACCGTGCGCCAGATCGGACGCGCGGGTTCCGGCTCCGGCTCCGCGCTTTCCAGCCAGGGCAGGCGTTCGTGGTCGGGATCGCCGGATGCGATCATGTCCGCCATCACTTCATCTCCTCGACCGCCTCGACACCCATGATGGCCAGGCCGTTGCGGATAATCTGCCCGATCGCGCGGGCGAGGAAAAGCCGCGCCTGCGTCAGCGCAGGGTCGTCGACCTGAAGGTACCGACGGGACGGATCGTCATTGCCCAGATTCCATGCCGCATGGAACTCCGCCGCCAGATCATAGAGATAGAAGGCGATCCGGTGCGGTTCGCGCGCCGCCGCCGCGCTTTCGACGACACGCGGGAACTGCGCCGCGCGCTTCACCAGCGCCAGCTCGACCGTATCGAGACGGGACAGGTCGGCGTTCGCGTCCTCGGCAATGCCCGCCTCCGCCGCGCGGCGGACGAGCGAATGGACGCGGGCATGGGCGTATTGCACGTAGAAGACCGGGTTGTCCTTCGACGCCTCGACCACCTTGGCGAAGTCGAAGTCCATCTGCGCATCGGCCTTGCGCGTCAGCATGGTGAAGCGGACGACGTCCTTGCCGACTTCGTTGACGACATCGGCCAGTGTCACGAAATTGCCGGCGCGCTTCGACATCTTGACCGGTTCGCCGCCGCGCAGCAGGCGTACCATCTGCACCAGCTTCACGTCGAAGCGGGTCTTGCCTTCCGTCAGTGCCTGCACCGCCGCGACGATCCGCTTGACCGTGCCGGCATGGTCCGCGCCCCAGATGTCGATCAGCTGATCGGCGCCCTGCGCCTTCTGGAAATGATAGGCGAGGTCGGCGCCGAAATAGGTCCAGCTGCCGTCCGACTTCCTGATCGGGCGGTCCTGGTCGTCGCCGAACTTCGTCGAGCGGAACAGCGGCAGTTCGACCGGTTCCCAGTCGTCGGGCAATTCGCCCTTCGGCGCCTCGAGCACGCCGTCATAGATCAGGTCACGTTCGCGCAGCCATGCCTCCGCCGCTTCGGGCTTGCCGGCCGCCTGCAGGTCCGCTTCCGACGAAAAGACGTCGTGGTGGATGCCGAGCAGTTGCAGGTCGGCGCGGATCATTTCCAGCATCGCTGCCACCGTCTTGGTGCGGAACAGCGCCAACCATTCCTCTTCGGGCGCATCGACGTAACGGTCGCCAAATTCGGCCGCGAGCATCTGCCCGACCGGGACCAGATAGTCCCCGGGGTACAGCCCTTCCGGGATGGTGATCGTCTCCCCCAGCGCCTCGCGGTAGCGCAGGTGCGCCGAGCGGGCGAGGACGGCGACCTGCCCGCCGGCATCGTTGACATAATATTCGCGGATGACGCGCGCGCCGTTCCATTCCAGCAGGCTTGCGAGCGCATCGCCCACCACCGCGCCGCGGCAATGGCCCATGTGCATCGGGCCGGTCGGGTTGGCCGAGACATATTCGATGTTCACCACCTGCCCCGCGCCGACCTGCGACCGGCCATAGGCGTCGCCGGCGTCGGCGATCGCGGTCAGTTCACCGCGCCACGTGTCGTCGGTGAGCGTCAGGTTAATAAAGCCGGGGCCGGCGACCGAGGCGCTAGCGACTTCGGGAAGGCCGGCAAGCTCGGCGACCAGCAGCTCGGCCAGCGCGCGCGGATTGGTCCTGGCCGGCTTGGCCAGCACCATCGCGGCGTTGGTCGACAGGTCGCCATGGGTCGTGTCACGCGGCGGTTCGACCGTGATCGCGCGTCGCTCCAACCCCGCCGGCAGGTCGCCACGGGCGACGAGCGTGTCGAGCGCGCGGTCGAGATGGGCGAAGAAACGGGGGTACAGCGTCATGGCGGTTCCGGTCGATTGATCCAAACGCGCCGCTTAGCCGATACCGCCGCCCCTGCAAAGGATCACGCCCGGATCAGTCCCGCAACCGGACGCCGGCCCGTGCTGCCGGGAAACAGGGTGGCCATGGTCCGCGCCGGATCGATACCGAAATGCCCGGCGACCGCGCCGGCGATCAGCGCGTCGAGATCGGTGGTCGGGGTCAGGTCGCGATCCTCGTACAGCTTGGTCAGACCCGGCCAATCGGCGACGACACGCTTGCCGATCACCGTGCCGCCCAGCAGCATCGTCGCGGTGGCAGTGCCGTGATCGGTGCCGCCGGTGCCGTTGATCCGCGCGGTACGGCCGAATTCGGTCGCGACCAGCACCAGCGTCTGGTTCCAGGCGGAGCCTAGACCGGTCTTGAGTGCGCCCACCATCGCATCCAGCGCCTTCAGTTGCGTGTTCAGCCGGCCGCGCTGCCCGGCATGGGTATCCCAGCCGCCGGTCTCGATCATCGCGATCCGCGCGCCATCCGCCGGGGCGAGCAGTCGGGCCGCCAGCGCTCCGGTCGCGGCGGCATTGCGACCGGCCTCGCCGCCCGCCTCCTGCGCCAGTTGCCGGGTCTGCATGGCTTGCGCCCATAGGCCGTGGAGCTGCGGATCTTCGGCATAGAGTTGCGTCACCCGCCCCAGCAGGTCGCCCGACGCGTCCGGGAGTGCCGACGGGGCGTAAGATGCGACTTCCTGCGTGCCCCGCAGCGCCAACGGCACCGTGGCGGCGACGGCGATCGCGCGTGCGGTGTCGCGGGGCAGCAGCGTCAGCAGCCGATTGAGCCACCCGTCGCGCACCGCATAGGCCTCCGCGCCGCCGGTCTCCAGCACGTTCTGCCCGTCGAAATGCGACCGGTCGCGATAGGGTGAGGCGACGGCATGGGCGAACAGCGCCTCCCCGCCATCGTACAGTCCGGCCATGCCCGACAGCGCCGGATGCAGCGCGAACATCGCGTCCAGCTTGCGCGCCGCCGTCGCGTCCTCCGCCCAGGCGCCGCGCAACGGTGCGAAGCCGGGATCGCCGGTCGGCATCAGCATCGCGAGGCCATCCGCAGCGCCGCGCTGGATGATGAACACGAAGCGCCGGTCGGTGGCGGCGCGGGCATAGGCGAGGCGCGGGGCGAAGGCGGTGGACAGGACGCCCACGCCGCCGATCAGGAAGGTTCGCCGGTCGGTCATGGCTTATCTCCGCAGGAACTGGGGCGCGACGAACAACAGCGCGAGGCCCTGTGCCGGGCTTTCGGCGCGAGCGATGGCGGCGGCAGTTGCGGATGCGAGACTGTCGGGAAACAGCCGCGTCGCCAGTGCGCGCGGATCGGGCGGTTCGCGCAAGCGGCCGACGAGACGTTCCGCCGCCTCGACCCGGCGCATCAGCGCGTCCGGTCCGGCCCAGCTGGCGGCGATGTCGTCGAACCCGATCGGCTGCCCCGGCCGCCAGATCGGCTGGCCGAGTTGCGCGAAGAGATTGACCAGCCCCCGTCCTTCCGTAGCGGGCGCATCGATGGCGCGGAGGGTGGCGACGGTCCATTCCCATGGGGTACGGAACTTGGCCGGGGCCGTCGTCCAACCTTCAGGGGCGGCGACCAGCGCGCGGTAGACGGTCGGCAGGTCACCACGCGACGACAGGAATGCCTGTTCGACCCGCGCGACGGCGGCAGGCGGCGGATCGTCGGCAATGAAGTGGCGGACCAGTTTCGTCGCGATGTGCTTCGCGGTCGCGGGATGGACCGCCAAATCGGCGAGCACCGCGGCCGACTGCCCTGCCCCGCCTTCGGCATAGCGCTTGCCGAGAATCTGACGCCCGCCCGGCTGGTGCAGCGCCGGGGCGAACACCGCCTCGCCCGGCTGGCGCGGCACGATCCGCGGCCCGCCCCGTCCCAGCCCGGCCACGGTCCAGCCGGTGAGCGCACGCGCCAGTTCGGTGACGTCGGCCTGCGCATAGCCGGTCCGGACGCCCAGCGTGTGCAGCTCCAGTATCTCGCGCGCCAGATTTTCGTTCAGCCCGGCGCGGCCGCCCATCCGCCGCTGGCCGAACGGGCTGTCGGGACCGACCGACTGCGCCTGATCAAGGTATAGCAGCATCGCCGGATGATGCTCGACCGCCAGCAGCAGGTCGTGGAAACGCCCCAGGACATGCGGGCGGATCGCGTCGAATTCGAAGGCGGCGGCAAGGCCGGTCACCTCCAGCTTGTCCGCCGATACCGCGAAATGGTTCGACCAGAAATGGGTGAGGCGTTCGACGAAGGGCGTGTCGCTGGCCACCGCAGCCGCGGTCCGGGCGGCAACGCCATCGAGGTAGAATTGGCGGACGCCGCGCCGGATCTGCGCCGCGCAATTGTCGGGCGGGTCGGCCGCCATCGGCATGGCGGCGGCGTCGGTCATGGCCGCCCGGCGTTCCTGCCGGACCATGCGCAGTTCGCTGCGGGCCTGCGCGACCGCCTGCCCCGCCACGCCGCTCGTCGCGATGCCGCCCAGCGCGGGCGGGCGCGGGTTCCAGCGATCGAACTGGTCGACCAGCCAGCGTCTCGGATCGGCCGGCGGCACCGCATCGCCGCGCGCGCCCAGCCCGAACCGGTTCCATGCAATCTCCGCAAGCGCCATCGCCCACGACTCCGCTGCCCATCTCGAGGCACCAGTCAGCGCCCGACTTGTCGCAGAGTTATGCCAGCGGCGTCAGAATCCGTCGGGCAGGTCGATCGGGCCGACGACCTGCCGATAGCTGCGCACCGCGAACCGGTCGGTCATGCCGGCGATATAGTCGGCGATGTGGCGACTGCGCTCCGGCTCCGCCTCCGGCAGCGTCTCGCGCCAGCCATCGTGCATCGCCGACGGATCGGCATGATAGGCCGCGAACAGGCCGGCAACGACCGTTTCCGCCATCGCCGCCGCCGCCAGCTGACGCGGGTGGTGGTAGAGATTGGCGTACATGAAGCGCTTCAGCGTCCGCTCGGCTTCCGCCATCTCGGGCGAGAAATGGGCGAGGCACTGGCCCGCCGCGCGGACGTCGGCGACGGTTTCGACGCCCGCGACGCCCACGCGACGCTTCGTCTCGGCGATAAGGTCGTTGACCATCGATCCGATCTGCGAGCGGGTGAGTTCACCGACCAGCCGCGCCGCTGGCACGTCCGGAAAGCGGGCGCGGACGGCATCCCATCCGGCAGCGACGAACGGCACCTCCAACAACTGGTCGAGCGTCAGCAGCCCGGCGCGGAGACCATCGTCGATGTCGTGATTGTCATAGGCGATATCGTCGGCGATCGCCGCGATCTGCGCCTCCAGCGACGGCCATTCGTTCAGGCGCAGGCCGTGTGCCGCGTCGGCTTCGGCCAACGCCCAGCCGGGGGTCGGGATCGGGCCGTTATGCTTCGCCAGCCCCTCCAGCGTGTCCCAGGTCAGGTTCAGCCCCCGCCAGCGCGGATAGGGGCTGTCGAGCCAGGTCAGCGTGCGCAACGTCTGACCATTATGGTCGAAACCGCCATGGGTCGCCATCGCCGCCTCCAGCGCGTCCTCCCCGGCATGGCCGAACGGTGGGTGGCCGATATCGTGGGCGAGGCACAAGGCCTCGGTCAGATCCTCGTTCAGGCCGAGCGTGCGGGCGACGGCACGGCCGATCTGCGCGACCTCAAGGCTGTGGGTCAGCCGGACGCGGAAATGGTCGCCATCGGGCGCCATGAACACCTGCGTCTTGTGGCGGAGACGCCGGAAGCTGATCGAATGGATAATCCGGTCGCGGTCGCGCTGGAACGCGTCGCGCGGGCCGCGAGTCGCATCGCCCGGTTCGGGGTGGAGCCGCCCGCCATGCGCCTGCGGGTCGGCGGCATAGGATGCCCTCACTTGACCGGGACCCGCGCGACCTTCTGCCCCGCCTCGCTGGTGAAGGTGAAGGCCTGCACCCCCGATTTGCGCAGCGTGTTGACGAAGTCCTGCGCCTCCGCATCGCTCTTGAACGGCCCGGTCAGAAGGCGGTTGGTGGCGCGCAGCGGCGTGGTCCATGCCTGCCGACCCTTCAGCGCCGGCGCCTTGCCGGCCATGATGCCCCATGCGGCGGGCAGGCCGGCGACATTGGCGCCACCGGCGACCTGTACCCAGTGGCGTTCGGGATCGGCGCGCTTGGCCTGCGCCTCGCGCGCGGCTTCGGCGGCGGCGGCCTTCTTCTCATCGGCGATCCGCTTGGCTTCGGCTGCCTTCTTGGCGGTGGCGGCACGCGCGGCGGCGAGCTTCTTCGCCTCGGCGGCTTCGGCGGCGCGGGCGGTGGCTTCACGCGCCTCGGCGGCACGGCGCGCGGTCTCCGCGTCGGCGGCTAGGGCGGCGCTGCTGGCCGGAGCCGCGACCGGCGCCGGCGGCGGGCCGACGCCCAGTTCGGACGCCGGGATATCGAGGTTGCGGATGATGCGGGCGAGCACGTCGTCGTTCGACGGCGTGCGAGCCGCGACCGTAGCGGCGGCGCTGGAGACGGCGGGGGCTGCGGCCGGCGGGGCAACGCTGGCGACTTCCACCGGAGCGGCGGCGGGCGGTGTCGGGGCGGGTTCCGCCGGGCGATCGACGATGGTCACCGGAACCGGGGCGGATGCGACCTGGACCGGCGGACGGGCAGCCTGTTCGGCGCGGTCGCGGGCAGCGAGCGCTTCGGCAGCGAGGCGGCGTTCCTCAGCCTGACGTGCGGCGACGCGCTGTGCCTCGACCCGGGTCGCTTCGGCGATGCGCGCCTGTTCGGCCTGTTGCGCGGCGACCTGCTGCCGCTGGGCCAGCGCAGCGCGGCGGGCGGCTTCGTCGGCACGGGCCTGGGCGAGCTGTTGCGCCTGGACGTCGGCGGCGCGGCGGGCGGCATCGGCCTGGGCCTGTTGCGCCGCCTGTGCCTGCCGCTGCCGCTCGGCCCGGCGTTCGGCCATGGTAGGCGCGCGCGTGACGGTGCGCGCCGTCGTGGCGACCGGCGCTGCGGGGGTAGCGGACGCGAGCGCGACCGGCGCGGTTCGGACCGGCGCGGGCAGCGGCGGGGCTAGCCGGGCGTCGGCCAGCCGTTCCGGGCTGGGCGCGAGACGACCGTAATGGACGGCGAACGCCCGGTCCGCGCCGGCCAGCTGTGGCAGGCGGCGGAAGAAGGGCGAGAGGCTGGCCGAGAAGCCCGGCAGCATGCTGGCGGTGATCTTGTCCGCGCCGGCCGCATCGCCCGACATGGCGAGGACGAAGGCCCGCACCCGCCAGGCGGCACGGTCGCCCTTTTGCAGCAGCGGGTTCAGCACCGCGGTCGATTCGGCGAGGTTGCCGTCGATGCCGAGCGACAGGGCAAGGCGGCGGGTGAGTTCATCGTCCTCGCCGGCCCGCAACGCCTGTCGATAGTCGGCCTGCGCGAGCGAACCGCGACCGAGCAGGTCATAGGCCAGACCGCGCTCGGCGAGGTAGGGCGTCATCGACACTCCGGCCCGCTCGGCGGAGGCGAACATCGCCAGCGCCTCGCCCGGACGCTCCATCGCCACCAGCGAAATGCCGCGCGCGGCGCGGATGCGGGGGTCGTTGGGCGCGACCTTTTCGGCACGCGCAAGGAACTGCATCGCCGCGTCGGTATCGCCCAGTTTGCCCGATAGCCGCCCCGCCTCGATCAGCGCCGAGACGTCGTTCGGGCTGCGACCGAGGATGCGCATCTGTTCCGACAGCCGGTCGGCATTGGGGGTCAGCGGCTGGACGATCGCACCGGGCTGCGCCAGCACGGGCAGAGGCGCGGCGGTGGCGAGCAGAAGCGCGACGCGGAGCGGGTTGAACTGGGTCATGGGCCGGTCCGCTTAACCATGTAGCGGCTGAACGGGGAATGTTCAGGTGTCGTCGCGGCGACGAAGTGAGTGGTGGTGACGATGAAGCGAGCCGGCCGGGTCCAAAGTTCACTAAGTTCACACTCGTGCGCGTTTTGCGCGTCGTCCATGCCGGGGCGTTACGGCATCATTTGTTACATTCGCTCGAGCGACCGAATGCGCGGCAGGGTCAGGCCAATACAGGCGGCAGCGAAGTCAAGAAGCGTCGAGCCGCACTATGGCACGGTCAGGCACTGTAGGAAATGGTTCGCTCAGCGAACGACCGGTGACGCCGTCAGTGATCGACGACAGGTCGCGCTGCGATCCAGAGAAGCCCGACCGATCCGACGACGAACCCAAGGAATACCGACTGCCAGAGCAGCGCTGAACCGAAGCCGGCAGCACCCGCCATCCGGGTCGCGGCGATATTGATGGCCACGTCGCTGACCATGATCGCGACGGCGAGGAGCAGGCCCGGGCGTATGCGTCCGGTGGACAATAGCACGACCACGGCAAGGTCGAGGAACAGCAGCGCCGACCAGTAAATTTCGAACGCCGGCATCGGCGCCCAGCGATACGGACGCCAACCGCGGGTCAGGAAATCGCGAGCGTGGTTGAAGGCTCCAGCCGAGAAGCCGACTATCTGAACGGCCAGCGCGAAGCGAGCCGCCACGTGGAACGTTGCACGTGGCGGCATCGCCGAAAGTGTTACTGGTTGTTCTGGCGGTGCAGGAAGCGCGGGATGTCCAGCGGTTCCTTGGCATCGTCGGTGCCGCGGGCGGGTGCGCGGCCGGCATTGGCCATGCGTTCGAACAGCGTGCCGCCGGGCTTGCGCGCCGGGGCCGCTTCCTCGCGTGGGGCTTCGGCCGGAGCGTCCGGGGTCAGCCAGCGGCGGCGGCCGTCGTTCGACGAGGTACCGAAGTCGCTCGCCGGGGTCGGCGCGGGCATCGGGGCTGCGGCCTGTTCGGCGCCCAGCACCAGTTCGTCCTCGTCCTGCGCCGCCGTGGCGGGCGTGTCATAGGCCGAGTGCGGCACGACGCGTTCCGACACCGACGGCTGGCTGATGCCCTGCGGGAAACGATCCATCGGCGCAGGCGCCGGCGCTTCTTCCAGATGTTCGGCGGCGGCACCGCTCGGCGCGACCGGGGCGGCGGCGTGAGCGGTCGGCGCGGCCGGCCGGCGCGGCGCGTTGAACGAGAAGGCGCGGGTCGGTTCGGCCTGGGCCGGAGCCGGCTGGGCCTGTGACGGGGCTTCGTCCTCGATGCCGGTCGCGACGACCGAGACGCGGATCTTGCCTTCCAGTTCGGTGTTGAACGCCGAACCCCAGATGATGTTGGCGTCGTCGTCGACCAGTTCGCGGATGTGGTTCGCGGCTTCGTCGACTTCGAGCAGGCGCATGTCGTCGCCGCCGGTGATCGACACGATCACGCCCTTGGCACCGTTCAGCGACACGCCGTCGAGCAGCGGGTTGGCGATCGCCTGCTGCGCCGCCTCGATCGCGCGGTTGTCACCTTCGGCCTCGCCGGTGCCCATCATCGCCTTGCCCATTTCCTGCATCACCGACCGCACGTCGGCGAAGTCGAGGTTGATCAGGCCGGGCATGACCATCAGGTCGGTGATGCCGCGCACGCCCTGCTGCAACACTTCGTCCGCCATTTCAAAGGCTTGCTTGAAGGTCGTGTTGGCGTTCGCGATCAAGAACAGGTTCTGGTTCGGGATGACGATCAGCGTGTCGACGTACTTCTGAAGTTCCTCGATGCCGGCCTCGGCCGACTTCGCGCGGCGCTTGCCCTCGAATGCGAAGGGACGGGTCACGACGCCGACGGTCAGGATGCCCATCTCGCGCGCGGCCTTGGCGATCACGGGAGCGGCGCCGGTGCCGGTGCCGCCGCCCATGCCGGCGGCGATGAAGCACATGTGCGCGCCCTCAAGCGACTTCTGCACCTGCTCGATCGTTTCCTCGGCCGCCGCACGTCCGATTTCGGGACGGCTGCCGGCGCCCAGCCCTTGCGTGATCTTCGCACCCAGCTGAATACGCTGCGGCGCTTCCGACTGCTTCAGCGCCTGCGCGTCGGTGTTGGCGACGAGGAACTCGACCCCCTGCACCTCGGCACGGATCATGTTCGCGATCGCGTTGCCGCCGGCCCCGCCGACGCCGATCACGGTGATGCGCGGGGTCAGTTCGTCGACGTCGGGTGCCAGAAATTCGATGCTCATACTCGGTCTCCCTGTCCCGGCCGGCACCGGGCGCGTAATTCGATAGGCGGTTGTGCATCAAGCCGAAGGACGATCCTAGCCCCTCCACCCGGCCTGATGGTAATAAATCGTCAATAGTTGGCGCGGAATGCGGTCAACAGACGCTGGAACAGCGCCCCCGTACTGGGGCGCGACACCATTTGCTGGGTCGGCTGCAACGCGCGCAGGTCGACCGGGTTCGACGCGGCGAACATGGCGAGGCCGGCGAGCGTCGCGAATCCGGGGCCCGAATGCGCATCGGGCAGCGCGGCGAGGCCCCGCGCACGGCCGACCCGGACCGGGCGACCCAGCGCCTGTTGCGCATAATCGGCGATGCCCTTCAGCTCCGCCCCGCCGCCGGTCAGTACGACCTGTCGCCCGACCGGATCGTCGAAGTTCAGGCGGCGCAGTTCCTTCGAGATTTCGGCGACCAGCCGTTCCAGCCGCTGGCGGATCGTGGTGATGAGCTGTGCGCGGGTGATGCGCGTGCCCTCCGCATCCTCGTCGGCGCGCACGGGTGCGACGTCGATCATGTCGTGATTGTCGCGCGGGGACATGTTGGCCGAACCGTAGAAGCATTTCAGCCGTTCGGCCTGCGCCCGGTTGGTGCCGAAGGCGGAGGCGACGTCGTCGGTGATGTCGCTGGCGCCCATCGCGATCGAGGCGAGGCCGGTCAGGACGCCGTTGGCGAACACCGAGACGTTGGTGATGCCCGCGCCGATTTCGACCAGCGCGACGCCCAGTTCACGCTCCTCTTCGGACAGGCAGGCCAGCCCGGTTGCGACCGGCGCCGCGACGATCGACTTGGTTTCGAGATGCGCCGAGCGGACGCACAGGTCGAGGTTGCGGACCGGCGATCCTTCGGTGGCGACGACATGGATCTCGACGCCCAGCCGGTCGGCGTGCAGCCCCTTCGGCTCCTTCACCCCGCCAAGGCCATCGAGCGTATAGCGCATCGGCTGGGCATGCAGCACCATGCGCTGGCCCGGATCGATCGCGTTGCGACCGGCCTTCAACAGCGCGTCGATATCCGACTGTTCGACGCGGTGGCCACCGAGGTCCACTTCCAATTTGACGATATCGGACACGAGGCCGCCGGCCGAGAAGCTGACCCACACATCCTCGATATTGAAGCCGGCGATACGTTCGGCCTGTTCGACCGCTTCGCGGACCGCCGTCTCGGTCGCCTTCATATCGGCGATATAGCCGCGCTTGACGCCACGGCTTTCGCGCTGGCCGGTGCCGAGCACGGTCAGTTCGCCGCCCTCACCCGGCTTCGCGATCAGCGCGGACACCTTCGACGTGCCGATGTCGAGCGCGGTGATGATCCCTTCCGGTGCTACCTTCGCCATGGTCCTGCCCCCTGTCAGTCGCCTTCGACCGGTTTCGCGATCGACGCGGCATTGCCCTGTTCAGTGCCGTCGTCACCGTTATCCGGTGTCGCATGCTTCATCCGCACGACCAGCTTGGTCGGGTCGCGCAGGTCGAACCGGTCATAGCCCTTGCCCAGCAGGCCGAGCGTCCCGTCGAGTTGCGCGAACTTCACCAGCGCGCGGGCCGATTCCTTGTCGCCTTCGGGCAGGACCAGCCGCTCGCCGGTCTGGAAAAGAATGTCCCAGCGGCGATTGCCGACCCACACCGCCGCCTTCACGACGGGCTTGAGGGCGGGTGCTGCGGCCATCAGCTTGCGATAGGCCGGTTCCTGCGCATTGGCGCCGTCGCCGATGACCAGCGGCAGGCGCGGCATCTTGTTGGGCTGTACGCCGTCGAGGAGCACGCCGCCCTCATCGATCAGCATCAGTTGGCCCTTGTTCTGCCACACGGCGGCGGGGTCGCGTTCGACCACATCGACGACCAGCGTATCGGGCAGCCGGCGCGAGACGCGGGCATCGGCGATCCAGCCATTATCGAGCAATTTCTGCCGCGTGGCGTCGAGATCGACCAGCGGCATTGCCCGCGAGCGCTGGTCGAGCGCGACAGCATAAACCGAGGTCGCGTCCATCCGCTTGAGGCCGGTCACCTCGATCTGTTCGACGCGAAAGCCCGCCGCACCGACCGCTTCTGCCGCGGCAACGCCGATCGCGCCGAACAGGCCGAACCAGTTGGCAAGCGCGAGGGCAATCGCGCCGGCGCCGGCGGTGAGGCTCCAGCCGACGATGCGACGCGCCGTCGCCGCCCCGCCGGGAAGCGCGGCGACCGCCTGATCGAGGACCGAGGCGCGCACCGGGCGCTTGGCCTGCACGCGGCGCTTGGGCTTGACGGTGCGGGTCTGGACGACGCGCTTGCCGGTCTGGGTCATCGCATCGCCTCTTCCACGATCCAGCCTACAAGGGCTTCGTAGCTCATGCCGACATGGCGCGCCTGTTCGGGGACGAGGCTTAGCGGGGTCATGCCCGGCTGGGTATTGGTTTCGAGCACGAAGAGGCCGTCGATGCCGCGTTCGTCGTCCCAGCGGAAATCGGTGCGCGAGGCGCCCTTGCAGCCCAGCACGCGGTGGGCAGTGACGGCATAGGCCATGCACGCCTGCGCGATGTCGTCGGGAATGTCGGCGGGGCAGACATGTTCGGTCAGGCCGTCGGTGTACTTGCTGTCGTAATCGTAGAAACCGCTCTTGGGCTTCAGTTCGGTCACGCCCAGCGCGCGGTCGCCGAGCACGGCGGTGGTCAGTTCGCGGCCACGGATGAAGGGTTCGGCAAGGAGTTCGTCGAATTCCTGCCACGGACCCTTCGAGGCTTGCGCGATCGGATTGCCGTAATTGCTGTCGTCGGTGACGATGGCGACGCCGACCGAGGAGCCTTCGCTCACCGGCTTCAGGACATAGGGGCGTGGGAGCGGGTCGCGTTCGAACAGTTCCTCGGTCCTGACGATGCGCCCGCCGGGCATCGGGACGCCCGCGGGCACGAGCGCGTGCTTGGTCAGCACCTTGTCGATTGCGATGACCGAGGTCGCTAGGCCGCTATGAGTGTAGCGCAGCCCCATCAGGTCCATCATGCCCTGCACCGTGCCGTCCTCGCCGGGTGAGCCATGGAGCGCGTTGAAGACGAGGTCGGGCTTCGCTTCGGTCAGGCGGGCAGCGATGTTCCGGTCCATGTCGATGCGGGTGACCTTATGGCCGAGCGACTCCAGCGCAGTCGCGACGCCGGCGCCGGACATGAGCGAGACTTCGCGTTCCGACGACCAGCCGCCCATGAGGACGACGATGTTGAGGGGGTCGGTCACGCGGTCGGTTCCTTCGTTATGTTGCAAGTTCCGTTTGCTTCGAGCGCAGGGTCGAGCCTGTCGAGACCCGAAGTCGAGAAGGCGGTGGTTGTGGCACGGGCGTTCTCGACGGACGCTTCTCGACTGCGCTCGAAGCTGCTCGAACCGAACGGGGAGGTTGAGTGCGGGGCCATCACGCCCGCCCTACCCGCTGGATTTCCCATTCCAGCGTTACGCCCGATTGCGCCAGCACCTTCCCGCGGACTTCCTCGCCCAATGCCTCGATATCGGCGCTGGTGGCGTTGCCGGTGTTGAGCAGGAAATTGCAGTGTTTTTCCGATACCTGCGCGTCGCCCTTGCGCAAGCCCCGACAGCCAGCGGCGTCGACGAGCGCCCACGCCTTGCGCCCGTCCGGGTTCTTGAAGGTGGAACCGCCGGTCTTGCTGCGGAGCGGTTGCGAGGCTTCGCGGGCCGCCGCGATGCGGTCCATTTCGGCCTGGATCGAGGCCGGATCGCCCGTCTCGCCGCGAAAGGTCGCGGACACGACGATCGCGCCTTCGGGCAGGTCGCTATGGCGGTAGCGGTAGTTGACGTCGGCGTTCGAAAACGTCGTCAGCGTGCCGTCGCGGGTAACGACCTGCGCCTCGACCAGCACGTCGGCTACCTCGCGGCCATAGGCGCCGCCGTTCATCCGCACGAAACCACCGACCGTTCCGGGGATCGAACGCAGGAACTCGACCCCGGCGATCCCGGCATCGCGCGCGGTCGAGGAGACGAGAATGCCGCTCGCCCCGCCACCGCAGGTCAGCGTCAGCCCGTCCGCCGCAACCTTGGCGAACGGTTTGCCGAGGCGGACGACGACACCGGGCACGCCGCCATCGCGGACGATCAGGTTGGAACCGAGGCCCAGCCCCATCACCGGCACCGACGGGTCGAGCGCCCGGAGGAAATTGCAGAGATCGTCCGTGTCGGCCGGTTCGAACAGCCACTCAGCCGCGCCGCCCGCCTTGAACCAGACGAGGGGCGCGAGCGGGGCGTTCGCGGTCAGCTTGCCACGGACCGGCGGAAGGGTCATTTTCCGCTGCCCCAGAAGCGCGCCCATGCGGTCCAGGCTTCGGCCTGTGCATCGGCGATCTGCTTGCCGACCTCCGCCATGTCGCGCGTCTCGGCAGTGTCGAGCAGCTTCTTGGCGGCGTCGAGCTGCGCCTGTTGCGCGCGCAGGATTTCGCGCTGCATCTCGATCGCGGTCGAGAACCAGTCGCTCATGCGAGCCGCTCCTGAATCGCAGCGGGCAGGCCGGCAGCGATCTTGGTAATGTCACCGGCGCCGAGGCAGACGATCAGGTCGCCGTTTTGGCCCTCAGCGGCCAGCGCGGCGGCAAGAGCATCCTTGTCCGCAGCGACCTGTGCCGAGCGGTGGCCGCGCAGGCGGATGCCGTCGACCAGCGCCTCGGCACTGACGCCCTCGACCGGCGCTTCGCCGGCGGCATAGACGGGAAGGACATGGACCGCGTCGGCATCGTTGAACGCCTGTGCGAACTCGTCCATCAGCGCGCCGAGCCGCGAGTAGCGATGCGGCTGGACCACGGCGATCACCCGGCCGCCGGTCGCTTCGCGTGCGGCGGACAGGACGGCGCGGATTTCGACCGGATGGTGGCCGTAATCGTCGATGACGGTCATGCCGGCGACTTCGCCGACGCGGGTGAAGCGGCGCTTCACGCCCCCGAACTTGGCAAAGCCCTGCGCGATGGTCGCGTCGTCGAGGCCCAGCTCGACCGCGACCGTGATCGCTGCCAGCGCGTTCTGGACATTGTGGCGACCGGCCATCGGCAGCTGGATGCCCTCGATCGTCCGGGTCTGGCCGTCACGGTCGCGGACCACGCAGTCGAAGCGGTTGCCGTCGCGGCCCGCCGTCACCTCGACCCCGCGCACGTCGGCCTGCGCAGCAAAGCCATAGGTGACGATGCGGCGGTCGCGGATGCGTGGGATCAGCGCCTGCACTTCGGGATGGTCGAGGCACAGCACCGCCGCGCCGTAGAAGGGTACGTTCTCGATGAATTCGACATAGGCGTCCTTCGCCCGGTCGAAGCTGCCATAATGGTCGAGATGTTCGGGGTCGATGTTGGTGACGACCGCGATCGTGCCGTCGAGGCGCAGGAAGCTGCCGTCGCTCTCGTCCGCCTCGACCACCATCCAGTCGGACGCGCCCAGCCGGGCGTTCGAGCCGTAGCTGTTGATGATGCCGCCGTTGATGACGGTGGGGTCGACGCCGCCGGCATCGAGCAGCGCGGCGATCAGCGAGGTCGTGGTGGTCTTACCATGCGTCCCCGCGACCGCGACGGTCGATTTCAGCCGCATCAGTTCGGCCAGCATTTCGGCGCGGCGGACCACCGGGATGCGCTTGGCCAGCGCATGGTCACGTTCGGGATTGCCGGGCTTGATCGCGGTCGAGGTGACAACGACCGCCACGCCCTCCACATTCTCCGCCTTGTGGCCGATATGCACGTCGATGCCGCGCGCGCGCAGGCCGTCGACGACATAGCCCTCGGCCACGTCCGATCCCTGCACCTTATAGCCGAGATTATGCATCACCTCGGCAATGCCCGACATGCCGATGCCGCCGATGCCGACGAAATGGATCGTGCCGATGTCGGTCGCGACGCCCTTCACGCAAATGCTTCCTTCTGTCGTTTGGCGGGGGTGATCTTGCCCACTTTCGCCTTGGGTGCGTCGACGCTCTCGACCAGGTCGGCGAGGTCGCGGACGGCGAACGGCCGGCCGCAGCTGCGCGCGCGCGCCGCCGCATTGGCGAGCGCTGCGGGGTCGAGGCCGAGCTTCTGAATCTGCTTGGCGAGTTCGGTCGCAGTGAATTGCGTCTGCTGGATCGACCGCGCGCCGCCGGCGCCCACGATTTCGCGGCAATTGGCGGTCTGGTGATCGTCGGTCGCACCGGGCAGCGGCACGAGGATCGCGGGACGGCCGGCGGCTGTCAGTTCTGCGATGGTCGACGCCCCCGCCCGGGCGATCACGACATGGCTCCATGCCAGCCGGTCGGGCAGATCGGGGAGATAGGTCGCGATTTCGGCGGGGATGCCGTGTTCGGCGTATTTGGCGCGCACGGCGTCGATATCCTCGATCCGCGCCTGATGCGTCACCTGCATCCGGCGGCGGAACGCAACGGGCAGCAGCGCGAGGCCGTCGGGGACGACCTGGCTCAAAATGCTCGCCCCCTGGCTGCCGCCGGTGACCAGCACGCGGAAGATGCCGTCCTCATCCAGCGCCGGATAGGGACGTTCGCGCAGGGCGAGGACGCTCTCTCGCACCGGATTGCCGACCAGATGGGTCTTGGGGACGTGGCTGTCCTTAAGACGGTCGACCCGTTCGTAGCTGGTGGCGATGCCATGCACGCTGCCCGCGACCAGCCGGTTGACCCGGCCCAGCACGGCATTTTGTTCATGGATGATCGTCGGCACCTTCTGCGCGAAGGCCGCCAGCAGTGCAGGGAGCGCTGGATAGCCGCCGAAGCCGATCACGGCGGAGGGGCGGAAAGTCTTGTACAGCTCGATCGCCATCGACCGGCCGGCCAGCATCTGCCGCGCGGCCTTCGCCCAGCCGATCGGACCGCCCGACAGGCGTCCGGCCGGCAGGACATGGGTCTGGATGCCATCGAACAGGTCGGGAAAGCGCACGCCGCGTTCGTCGCTGACCAGCGCGACGCGGTGGCCGCGCCGGGTCAGTTCGGTCGCCAGCGCCGCGGCCGGGACCATATGTCCCCCGGTGCCCCCGGCGGCCAGGACATAATGCTTGCTCATTTCGCTCCGCTCCAGCGCTGTGGGCCGTAAGGTGAGCGGCTCAGATACGGGTTCCGGCGTGTGAAAGCGAGCAGCAGTCCCATGCCGATCGACAAGGCGATCATCGACGACCCGCCGTACGAGATGAACGGCAGCGTCATCCCCTTGGACGGGGCGATGCCGACATTGACCGCCATGTTGATGAGCGCCTGCGCCCCGAACTGGACCGCAAGGCCGGCGGCGGCGAGCAGCTTGAACGCATCCTCTTCGTCGAGCAGGCGGACGAAGACGCGCACGACAATCGCGAGGAAGATGATCGCGATGATCGCGCAGGCGATCAGGCCGAACTCTTCGCCGACCACCGCAAAGATATAGTCGGTATGTGCCTCGGGTAGCTTGAACTTCACGCGCCCGCCGCCCGGGCCGGTGCCGATTACCCCACCCGCGGTCAGCACGGCATGCGCCATGTCGACCTGATAGCTGTCGGTCGCCGCGCTTTCGGGATCGGGGAACAGGAAGCCGTCGATGCGGACGCGGGCGGTGCCGTAGAAGGTGTAGGCGGCCGCGACCATGCCAATGCCGGCGGCGCCGAGCATCGCCATGGTGCGGACCGGAATGCCGGAGATGATGAGCAACGCCGCCCACACGCCGCAGAAGATCACCGTCTGCCCGAAATCGGGCTGGAGCATCAGGCAGCCGGCAATGACCGCGGTCAGCGCGCCGGTGACCCACAGCATCGGCAGCTGCGGGTCCTTCGCGCGTAGCGACAACAGCCATGCGGTCGTCACGATGAACATGGGTTTCAGGAACTCGGACGGCTGGAACTGCCCGACCCCGAGGTTGATCCAGCGCCGCGCGCCGTTTGCCTCCACGCCGACGAACGGGGTGACCATCAGCGCAAGAACCAGGACGCCCGCGCCGAGCAGGCACAGCCGCCGCGCCAGCGTGACCGGCAGCATCGACACGACGATCATCACCGGGAAGGAGAGTGCGATCCACCCGGCCTGTCGCCAGAAATACATCATCGGCGGGACGGTGACGTCACCACCCGAATAGCGCACGGCGGATGCGGGCGACGCGGCGGCGACCGCGACGAGGCCGATGGCGATCAGTACCATCGCGATCAGCAGCAGCACCCGGTCGACTTCGCGGAACCACGCGCCGATCGGCGAGCGCGCGCTACGGCCCTGCAGCGTCTCCACCCGCTGGCGCAGCGCCCGGACATCGCGCCCGCGACCCATATCCGTCATTGCAATGCCCCCACTGCCGCCGCGAAGGCGCGGCCCCGCGCTTCGAAATCGCTGAACTGGTCGAACGACGCGCACGCCGGCGACAGCAATACGGTATCGCCGGGTCGCGCGGCTGTCGCGGCCAATTTCACCGCCTCGTCCAATGTGTTGGCGATGGTTACGGCCATGTCGGGTTGCAGAAGTTCGGCAAAGCGCTGCGCGGCGGTGCCGATGGTATAGGCGTGGACGACATTGCCGAAACCGGGGCGGCAGGCATCGAGGTCGTCCGACTTGGCAAGCCCGCCGACGATCCAGTGGATGCGTGCGAACGCGTTGAGCGCGGGCGCGGTGGAATCGGGGTTCGTCGCCTTGCTGTCGTCGACATAAGCGACGCCGTTCACGTCGGCGACGTGCGCCATGCGGTGTGGCAAGGCCCGGTAGCTTTGGAGGCCGGCGCGGATGGTGTCGGTGTCGAGGCCCAATGCCTCGCAGACGGCGATGGCGGTCAGCGCGTTCTGGGCGTTGTGCGGGCCGGCGAGCGCGGGACCGAAAGCCGGCGCTTCGGCCGGGACGGCGATGCGGACGGCGTGCGGAACGGTGTCCGCAATCGCGGCAGACGCCGCATCGCCTGTGCCGATCACCGCAACACGACCGGACGACTGCATCGCGAACAGACGGGCCTTGGACGCGGCATAGGCTCCGAAACCGGCATAGCGGTCGAGATGGTCGGGGGTGATGTTGAGCAGCACCGCGACGTCGCAGTCGAGGCTGCGGGTCAGGTCGATCTGGTAGCTCGACAGTTCGAGGACATAGACGCCGCCGGCGGGCAGCGGGTCCTGCGCGAGGATCGGCAGGCCGATATTGCCGCCCATGCGTGTGGGGATGCCGGCCTGTTCGAGGATGTGGTGGATCAGCGCGGTGGTGGTCGACTTGCCGTTGGTGCCGGTGATGCCGACGACCTTGTGCGGCGGCAGGTCGGCGCGGGCCTGGGCGAAGAGTTCGATGTCGCCGATGATGGGGGTGTCGCCGGCGTGGGCGGCGATCGGGTGGCGGTTGAGCGGTACGCCGGGAGACACGACGACGCCATCGAAGCCGGTGAGGTCGATCGACAACGGATCGGCGATGACCAAAGCCCTCTCCCCCATGGGGGAGAGGGTTGGGAGAGGGGGTGTCGCGAGTGCTGTCGTCGGAGAAGAAGGAGAAGTCCCCTCTCCCCGCGAGCGGGGAGAGGGAGAAAGGGCGTCGCGCTTCGCCCCATCTCCATCCCACGCAATGACTTCCGCGCCACCCGCCAGCAACGCGCGCACCGTCGCGGCGCCAGAGCGAGCCAGCCCCAGCACCGCGAACTTCTTCCCCGCCCAGGCGGCAGCGGTGATCACCGCAGCTTCAGCGTCGAGAGGCCGGCGAGCGCCAGCACGAAGGCGATGATCCAGAAGCGGATCACGACCGTGGCCTCAGCCCAGCCGAGCTGTTCGAAATGATGGTGGATCGGCGCCATGCGGAAGATGCGCTTGCCGGTGCGCTTGTACCAGAACACCTGGATGATGACGCTCAGCGCCTCGACCACGAACAGGCCGCCGATGATCGCCAGCACGATTTCATGGTGCGACGACACCGCGATCGCCCCCAGCGCACCGCCCAGCGCCAAGCTGCCGGTATCGCCCATGAATACCGCCGCCGGAGGGGCATTGTACCACAGGAACGCCAGCCCCGCGCCCACGATCGCGCCGCAGAACAGCGACAGGTCGCCCGCTCCCAACACGTGCGGGATGCCGAGATAGGCGGCGAACTTGGCGTTGCCGACCATGTACACGATCAGCATCAGCGCGACCGAGGCGATGATGACCGGCATCGTCGCGAGGCCGTCCAGCCCGTCGGTCAGGTTCACGGCGTTGCCGAACGCGACGATCGTGAAGGCGGCGAAGACGATGTAGAACGGCCCGAGATCGATCGCGACGTTCGAAAAGAACGGCACGTAGAGCATCGTGCCGGTCTGGCGGATGATGATCCAGCTGGCGATGCCGGCGATCAGAAATTCGAGCAGCAGGCGCGTGCGGCCCGAAACGCCCGCCGTGCTGGCCTTTCGCACCTTGTCATAATCGTCGAGGAACCCGATCGCCGCAAAGCCCAACGTCACGAACAGGCACGCCCAGACGAAGGGGTTGGCGAGGTCCATCCACAACAGCACCGACGTCGCGAGCGCGGTCAGGATCATCAGCCCGCCCATGGTCGGCGTGCCGCGCTTGGCGAGGTGGCTTTGCGGCCCGTCGAGACGGATCGGCTGCCCCTTGCCCTGTCGCACGCGCAGCCAGCCGATGAAGCGCGGCCCGATGACGAGGCCGATCAGCAGCGCCGTCGCCGTCGCCGCGCCGGTGCGGAACGACAGATAGCGGAACAGGTTCAGCACCCCGGGAAAGCCGAGATATTCGGCGATTTCGTACAACATCAGTCCTGGCCCCACAGGTCGGCGACGACCCGCGCCAGCCCCACCCCGTTCGATCCCTTTACGAGCACCGCATCGCCCGGCGCGATCAGGTCGGACAGGACCCGTGCGGCGGCGGCGGCGTCGGGCACATGGACGGTTTCGATGCGGCCCTCAAGCGCCTTGGCGAGGGGAAGCATGCCCTCCCCCACCAACACGGCGCGCGAAACGCCCGCTTCGTCGATGGGGACCGCCAGCGCGGCGTGATAGGCGTCGGACGACTCGCCCAGCTCGCGCATTTCGCCCAACACCGCGATGCGCCGGTCGGCGCGCTCGGCGGCGAGTACCTTCAGCGTCGCACGCATCGATGCCGGGTTGGCGTTGTAGCTTTCGTCGATCAGCAACGCGTCGCCGCCCGCCAGCTTCAGCTTGCGGCGGGCACCGCGTCCGGCAAGCCCCTCTAGGTCGGCCAGTGCAAGGCCAGCGACGCCAAGGTCACCGCCGATCGCATCGACCGCCGCCATCACCGCCAGCGAATTGGCGACCCAATGTTCGCCGGGCGGGGCGAGGGTGTAGCTGACCTCACGCGATCCCAGCCGCGCGGTGACGAAGCTATCGCCGCCCGACATGCGGACATGCTCGATCGCGCGGACATCGGCCCCTTCGCGCAGGCCGAAGGTGACGATCCTGCCGGCATGGGGCCGGGCTGCGGCGATCAGCGTGTCGCGATGCGGGCTGTCGAACGGCACGATGGCAATGCCGCCCTCGACCAGCCCTTCGAAGATTTCACCCTTGGCGCGAGCGATGGCGTCTTCACCGGTGAAGAATTCGGTGTGCGCGGGGGCGATGGTGGTGACGATGGCGACTTCGGGGCGAACGAGGCGGGTCAGCTGCGACAGCTCGCCGGCATGGTTCATGCCCATTTCGAACACCGCCGCTTGGGTAGCGGCCGGCATCCGCGCGAGGCTCAGCGGCACGCCGGTATGGTTGTTGTAGCTCTTGACCGAACGATGGGCGTTGCCGTGGGTAATGCGGTCGAGCGCGGCGAACAGCGCTTCCTTGGTCCCGGTCTTGCCGACCGATCCCGTCACGCCGATGATCCGCGACGACGTACGGGCGCGCGACGCGGTAGCGAGCTGGTTCAGCGCGACGGTGGTGTCGTTGACCAGCACGTGCGGCCCGTCGACCGGCCGCGACACGATCGCGCCTGCAGCCCCTTGCGCGAACGCCTGCCCCACGAAGCGGTGGCCGTCGGTCGCCTCGCCGGAAAGCGCGACGAACAGGTCGCCCGGCCCGACCTCTCGGCTGTCGAAAGCAACACCGTTCACGGTGAAATCGGCGGAAGCGGTGCCCCCGGTCGCGGCGGCGATGGCGGCGGCGGTCCAGAGCGGCACGTCAGCCCGCACAGTCACGCGCCACCTGTACGTCGTCGAACGGCAGGATCATGTCGCCGACGATCTGGCCCTGTTCATGGCCCTTGCCCGCGATCAGCACGATATCACCCGGCTGCGCCATGTCGCATGCCGCACGAATGGCGGCACGACGGTCGCCGATCTCGGTCGCGCTGGGAGCGCCTGCCAGCACCTGCGCACGAATCTGCGCCGCATCCTCGGTCCGGGGATTGTCGTCGGTGACGATCGCGACGTCGGCCTGCGCCGCCACGACCTCGCCCATCGGCGCCCGCTTGCCGTTGTCGCGGTCGCCGCCCGCGCCGAACACGACGATCAGCCGCCCCTCGGCATGGGGACGCAACGCGGCGATGGCCGCTTCGAGCGCGTCGGGGGTATGTGCGTAATCGACATAGACCGGCGCGCCATTGGGCAGGATCACCGCACGCTCCAGCCGCCCGCGCACCGGCTGCAACCGGGCGAGGCCCGCCAGCGTCGCCGCCAGCGTGCCGCCGGTCGCCAGTACGAGGCCGGCGGCGGTCAGCGCGTTTGCCGCCTGATAGGCGCCGATCAGCGGCAACTGCACCTTGTGGGTCGCGCCCTCCGCCTCGATCGTCAGCGCTTGTCCGAGCAGGCTCGGTTCGCGGCCGACCAGCCGCAGCGTCTCGCCATGTTCGCCGACGGTGATCAGGCGGTTGCCGCGGACGCGGGCAAGGTCCATCACGCGGTCGGCATGGGGATCGTCGATCCACACGACCGCTACGCCGTCATCGGCCAGCACTTCGGAAAACAAACGCAGCTTGGCGGTCAGATAGCTCGCCATGTCGCCATGATAGTCGAGGTGATCGCGGCTGAGATTGGTGAACGCCGCCGCACGGACCGGCAGCCCTTCGGTGCGGTATTGCGACAGGCCGTGGCTCGACGCCTCGAACGCGACATGGGTCACGCCTTCGCGCGCCAGCCCTGCGACGTTCGACAGGAAGGTGACGATGTCGGGGGTGGTCAGGCCGGTGACGACGCGTTCGTCGGCGGTGGTCACCCCCAGCGTCCCGATCGACGCGGCGTGGTGCCCCTGCATCCGCCACAGCTGGCGCACCATTTCGACGGTGCTGGTCTTGCCGTTGGTGCCGGTCACCGCGACGCAGGTCGGCGGGAACGGCGCGAAGAACTGCGCGGCGGCGCGGGCAAACGCCTCGCGCGGGTCGCGTGCCGCGATGTGGACCGCGCCCTCGACCACCGCTTCTGGCCGGGCGACGACAGCGATCGCGCCAGCGGCGATGGCGGCGGGGATGAAGTCCTCGCCATTGACCCGCGCCCCGTCGAACGCGCCGAAGATCGTGCCCGGTGCGACCTTGCGATGATCGATCGCGAAGCCGGTCACCGTCTGCGGTTCATCGCCGCCCGTGATGGTTCCTAATTTCATTCGACGTTCGCCAGCTTCTTCGCATCACCCGGCGCCCGCCACAGCAGCGAGCGCAATCCGGCGAGGTCAATATCGGCATTGGCGTCGGGAATCACCCCCAGCAACGGGCCGGTGCGCGAAATCACTCGGCTGACGACCGGCGCAGCGGTCCAGGCGGCGGTGGTGAAGCCGAAGGTTTCCTTCGTTCCCTTCGGGCTGTCGAGCATCGCGATCACGACATAGCGCGGGCGATCCATCGGGAAGACGGCGGCGAAGGTCGAAACGTTGACCTTCTTAGAATAGCCGCCGCCCGCGCCCACCGTTTCGGCGGTGCCGGTCTTGCCACCGACACGGAAACCCGGTGCCTCCGCCTTGCGCCCGGTGCCGTCGGTGACGATCAGCCGCAGCAGCGCGCGCATCTTCGCGCTGGTCGCCTCGGTAAACACCCGGCTGCCGGCCGGCGCCTCGCCCGGCTTCAGCTTCAGCATGGTCGCCGGACGCCAGATGCCGCCATTGACCAGCGCGGCATAGGCGCTGGCGAGGTGCAGCGGCGTGACGGCGATGCCATGGCCATAGGCGGTCGTCATCGTCGTGGTCCGGCCCCAGTAATGCGGCCAGATGGTGCGCGACTTTTCGAGTTCGATGTCAGGTGCGGTATCGAAATGGAGCGCACGGAACAGCTTTTCCATGCGCGCCTGCCCCATTTCGTCGGCGATGCGTGCCGTCGCGATGTTCGACGAATGGACCAGCGTCTCCGGGATGTTGAGCCAGCGCTTCTGCGCATGGTCGTCGCGGATGCGAAAACCCCCGACCGCAAGCGGCTGCGTCGCGTCATAGCGCTTCGACAGCGACGGCGCGACGCCGCTGTCGAGCGCGGCAGCCATGGTCAGCGGCTTGAACGCCGATCCCAGTTCGTACACGCCCTGCGTCACCGTGTTCATCTGCCCGGTATTGGCGGTCACGGCATTGGGATTGAAGGTCGGGAGCGAGGTCATCGCGATCACCTCCCCCGTGTCGCTGTCGAGCACGATGCCGCCGGCGCCGCGCGCCTGGAACACCGCCATCGCATTGGCGAGTTCGCTTTCCAGCGCAGCCTGCACCCGCAGGTCGAGGCTGAGCGCGACCGGCCGCCCGCGCTCGGCCGGGTCGACCAGCCGCGCGTTCAGGAACTTCTCCATGCCGCGCACGCCGCGACCGTCCATGTCGAGATAGCCGAGCGCATGCGCCGCCATGGCGCTTTGTGGATAGAGGCGTTCGGGTTCGCGGCCGAGCGCGATGCCCGGCTCGCCCAGCGCGTTCACCGCCTGCACCAGTTCGGGCAAAGCGCGACGGCGCAGATAGACGAAATTGCGATCGAGGTTCAGCTGCGCATAATAATAGCCGGCATCCTGTTCCGGCATCAGCGCGGCGAGTTGCCCCGCCAGCTGCTTCTTGTCGCCGATCACCTTGTCCGGGCGCACCGCGATCGACCAGGCGTCGATGGTGCGGGCGAGCGGCGCGCCGTTGCGGTCGACCAGATCGCCGCGCAACGGCACCAAGGCCGCCTCCGCCGCGATGGCCGAACGCGGTTCGGCGGCGACCGCCAGCAGCATCAGCCGCGCGAGGATGACCGTGACGCCCGCCGCGAACAGCAGCATCAGCACCATCAGCCGGTAATGGGCGATGTTGACCAGGGTGTGCCGCGCACCGTCGGCCCGTTGCTGATGAAGAGGGGGCGCCACGACGACGATCACGGACGGGCCGCCTCCTTGCGGGCGGAACGGGCGAGGTCGGCCATCGTCGCGTCGCTGAGCAGCGTGCGGTCGAGCATCGCCACCGCCCGCGCCTTGGCGGGGATCACCGCCGCCGTGCGGACCGCGCCGACCGGCTTGGCCGCCGCCTTGGCCTTGTCCGCCTTGACCGGGGTCGCGGCAGGCGCGGTCGCTTCGGCAAGGGTCGGTTCGGGCACGGCGGCGATTTCCATCGGTGCGCTCGGCACGACATAGGCCAGCGCGACATTGCCGCCCTCGGTCCGGCCCGGCAGCGACGCCAGCTGATGCTCGCCGCCGACGAACTGTTCGGCGCGCGGCGCGGCGAGCGCCAGGACGTCGCCGTTCCAGCGTTCGAGCTGCGCCATGTTCGCGCGGGTGTCGAATTCGGTTTCCAGCGCGCGGATGTCCTTGCGCGCCTGCACGATCGAGCGTTCGACCGCCTCGACCCGGCTGCGTTCCGCCGCCCCTTGCGAAATGACGAGGTAGAAGGCCGGCGCCATCACGCCGACCGCGACCAATTTACCCAAAGTCCCGAACCCGAACGCACTCATCCCATCGCACTCCCGTTCGAACTCCACGGCGCGGACGCCGTGCGAACCCCGACCCGCAGAGTCGCCGACCGCGCGCGGGGGTTGACCGATACTTCTTCGTCACTCGGCCGCACCGCCTTCGCGATGTCGGTGAAACTCGGAGCCGGACCCTGCGCCACCACCGGACGGTGGCGCGACCCGGCCGGCATCGCGCCGCCGCGCTCCCGCAGGAACCGCTTTACGATGCGATCCTCGAGGCTGTGGAAGCTGACCACCGACAGCCGCCCGCCCGGCCGCAACACCCGCTCCGCCGCGTCGAGCCCGGCGGTCAGCTCGCCCAGTTCGTCGTTCAGGTGGATGCGGATCGCCTGGAACGCGCGGGTCGCCGGGTCCTTCTTCTCATGCGGACGATGGCCCAGCGCCCGGCGGACGACCGCGGCGAGCTCACCGGTCCGCGCCAGCGGCCGCGCCCCGACGATGAAGTTCGCGACGCGGCGATGGCGCGGTTCCTCGCCATAGCGGTCGAGCACGTCCGAAATCTCTGCCTCGGCGGCGGTGTTCAGCCATTCGGCCGCAGTGATGCCTTCCCGGCTCATCCGCATGTCGAGCGGACCGTCCTGTTGAAACGAGAAGCCGCGATCGGCCTGGTCGAGCTGCATCGACGACACGCCGATATCCATGACGACGCCGTCGACCGCGTCAATGCCGCGCGCCGCCAGTTCGCTGGCCATCGCCGAAAACGGCGCACGGATCAGCGTCAGCCGGTCGCCTGCTTCGGCGAGCAGCGGCGCGGCGGCGTCATGCGCGGTCGGATCGCGGTCGAACGCGATGACCCGCGCACCGGCGGCCAGCATCGCGCGGGTATAGCCGCCCGCACCGAAGGTCGCGTCGACATGCGTCTCGCCCGGCTGGATCGCGAGCGCCGCGACCGCTTCGGTCATCAGGACGGGGATATGCGGCGCGTCGCTCACACCAGCCCCTTTTCTTCCATCAGGAACTCGCACAGCTCGCGCGTGTCGGCGTCGATCTCCGTGTCGGCGATCAACGTGTGCGGGTCCCAGATGTTGAACGTGTCGCCGCGCCCGTGGAAGAACGCCCATTTGTCGATCTTCGCGCGGCGGCGGTAAAAGGTCGGCAGGACGAAGCGCCCGGCGCTGTCGAACGGCGCGGTCTCAAGATTGCCGAACGCCTTGCCCGCGACGTTGTAATCGGTGTCGACATCCTCGTCGCTGCCCTGGGGTTTGCGGGAGTAGAGGATCTTCGGCCAGGCGGCATCGAACGCGCTGAGGCAGACATGCTTGCCGTGCCGCTTGAGCAGGAGTTCGCGGGCGTCGGCGTTCTTCTCCAGCACCGAGCGCAGCTTGGCAGGCACTGCGACGCGACCCTTCGCGTCGACCGCCTGTAGCCCGTAGCTCAGGTAGAGTTCCCTCTCCAACACAGCCCCATTTCGGTCACGCAGGACGTGCGTCGCGCCCGGCAAATACGCGCCGCGCGGTTTGAATCGACGATCCCAGGACCTGCCCCCTGTGACGTCCGAGACGTACCAAAATGCAACCTGGGTAACAATGGGCGAAGTTGGGTGAGAATGGGAAAAAGCACCACTGGACGGGCAGTTTTGGGATGTACGTTGTTTGTTCGCCCATCTTTTGCGGACGTGCCGATTGGATGACGCCCCACCGGTGGTTGGGCGACACTGGGCGAGGATGGGAAAACGGCAGAGCGCTACGTCACCCCAGCGACGGCTGGGGTCTCGTGCGGCTCGTGCTGTGCGCAATCACCGGAAGATCCCAGCTTTCGCCGGGGTGACCTGTACGATCAGGTACGAAGGGGGTTCAGCGAACCTCGGGCAAGCCCGTGCTGTTGCTTGGCGCGGCGCCGGGCGAGATGCCGAGTTCGGCCAGCGGCTCGTCCGGATTGCCGGTGGGCGTCAGGTTCGCGACAGCGACATTGGCCTGTTCATCGACCGCCGTCACATCCTCGCCGATCGGCGGTTCGTCGATCGCCGAGCGGAACAAGGCGCTGGCGAGCACGATCAGCAGCACGACCAGCACCAATCCGGTCGCGCCGACGCGCAGGCGTTGCAATAACTGGGATTGATCCGATCGCGGCGTCATCTGGGCGCGGTGTTACGCCGAAGTCGCCCCGCTGTCGACCGCCAACCCCTTCGCCGCCAGCCATTCGGGATTGTACAGCGTGGAGAGATAGCGGAACCCGGTGTCGCACAGGATCGTCGCCACCCGGCTGCCCGGCCCCAGTTGCCGCGCCAGCAGCACCGCGCCCGCGACGTTGATGCCCGACGACAGGCCAAGGCACAGCCCCTCCTCCGCCAGCAGCCGGCGAACCCAGACCATGCCCTCCTCGTCCGACACGCGAAACTGGGTATCGATCGGCGCGCCGTCGAGGTTGGCGGTGATCCGCCCCTGGCCGATCCCTTCGGCGACCGACGTTCCTTCGGACCGCAACTCGCCATGGGCATAATAGTCGTACAGCGCCGCGCCATGCGGATCGGTCAGCGCGATGGTGACCGATTCGTCCTTCTCCTTCAGCCCCAGCCCGACGCCGGCCAGCGTGCCGCCGGTTCCCGCCGCACAGGTAAAGCCGTCGATCCGCCCGCCCATCTGCTCCCAGATTTCGGCCGCCGTGCCGGTGATGTGCGCGCGGCGGTTGGCGATGTTGTCGAACTGGTTCGCCCAGATCGCGTTCGGCGTCTCCTCGGCGATCCGGCGGCTGGTGTGCACGAAATGGCCGGGGTTGGAATAGGGTGCGGCGGGCACCAGCACCAGCTCGGCGCCCAGCGCGCGGAGCGTGTCCATCTTCTCGCGGCTCTGCGTCTCGGGCATGACGATGATCGAGCGATAGCCCTTGGCATTGGCGACCAGCGCCAGCCCGATACCGGTATTGCCCGCCGTCCCTTCGACGATGGTGCCGCCGGGCTGGATCAGGCCGCGCGCCTCCGCATCCTCGACGATCGACAGCGCGGCACGGTCCTTCACGCTGGCGCCGGGATTGGCGAATTCGCATTTGGCGAAAATCTCCGCCCCCGCCGCCTCGCTCGGCCCCTTCAACCGGACGAGCGGGGTATGGCCGATCAGGGCGAGCGTATCAGTGGCGGTGTGCATGGCTTCCAGATGGCGCGGGACGCCCGCCGGGGCAAGCGCGCGGCGTGGTAGAATGGGTTGAGGGCAGGCAATGCGGGCTATGCCCTACCCCGCCAGCGCGTCGACCAGCGCCTTTACCTTCGCCTGTCGCCACTGCGGCAACGGCGCCACCAGCCAATAGCCGAGCCGCCCCGACTTCGGCTCCCCGACCACCACGACCCGTCCGGCCGCCACATCATCGCGTGCGAGCAGTTCGGGAACGGTCGCCCGGCCCAGCCCCGCTGCCGCCGCGTCGATCGCCAGCCCGGCATCGGCGACCCGTACCAGCGCCGAAGCATCCTCGGGGTTGCAGCCGGGCCAGCCGATCCGCGTATCGGCACCGCCGCCTGCGCGCTCGACGGTTACCATTCCGTCCGATTCCAGCGCCTCGCCCTCATGCGCGCCGGGTCCTTCGCCCCAGCGGATGGCGAGGTCGAGATTGGCTTCGGTGAAGTCGAGCGCGTCGTCGGCCGCGACCAGCGCAAAGCGCAGTTCGGGGTCGGCGGCGGCGATGCGCGACAGGCGCGGCAACAGCCATTTCTGCGTCAGGTCGCGCGGCGCGGCGATGGTCAGCGACTTGGACGACTGCCCGGCCTGCATCGCGCGGACCGCTTCCTCGAACTGCAGGAACCCGCCGCGCAGCGCCGCCAGCCCGGCCTCGCCCTCCGGCGTCAGTTCCAGACCGCGCGTGGTGCGCCGGAACAGCACGACGCCCAGCGTATCCTCCAGCGCGCGGACCTGCTGCCCGACCGCCGCCGGGGTCACCGCCAGTTCGTCGGCGGCACGGGTGAACGACAGATGGCGCGCGGCGGCATCGAGCACGCGCAGGCCGTTGAGCGGAAGATGCGTCCGCTTCATGCGCCGACCGCCGGGGCCAGCAGGGCAAAGCGCGGGATCGTCACGTCGAACGTCTCTCCATCATCGGCCAGCATGTGATAGCTGCCCTGCATCGCCCCGCTGGAGGTCGACAAGGGACAGCCCGATACATAGTCGAAGCTGCCGCCGGGTTCGATCACGGGCAGTTCGCCGATCACGCCTTCGCCCTCCACGCTATGCCGTTCACCGCGTCCGTCGGTGATGATCCAGTGGCGGGTCAGCAGCTGGACGGTACGCTCCGACCCGTTTTCGATGCGGATATGATAGGCCCAGAACCAGCGGCCCTGCGCAGGCTGCGACTGTTCGGGCAGATAGGTCGCCGATACCCGCACCACGATACCGCCGGTCGTCGCCTCGTGCGGGAACAGCGCTTTCATAGGGCGACCGCCCGCAATGCCTGGTCCAGATCGGCGATCAGGTCCTCGGCGTCTTCGAGGCCGACATTGATGCGGATCATGCCTTCGGAAATGCCCATCTCGATCCGCTTTTCCTCGGCCACGCCCGAATGGGTGGTGGAGGCCGGATGCGTCATCAGCGAGCGCGAATCGCCGATATTGTTCGAGATGTCGATCAGTTGCAGCGCGTCGAGCAGCCCGTGCGCCTGGGCACGCCCGCCATCGAGTTCGAACGAGAAGATCGGCCCGGCCATCTTCATCTGCCGCATGCACAGTTCATGCTGCGGATGGCTGGGCAGGCCCGGCGCGTTGATCTTGGGCACGCGCTGTTCGAGGAAGCTCGCGACCTTCAGCGCGTTTTCCGACTGGCGCATCACACGCAGGTCGAGCGTTTCCAGACCCTTCAGCACCACCCACGCATTGAACGCGCTGAGCGTCGGCCCGGTATTGCGCGTGAAGGGCAGCAGCACGTCGTCGATGAACGCCTTCGTCCCGCACACCGCGCCGGCGAGGACGCGGCCCTGCCCTTCCATCAGCTTGGTGGCGCTATAGGCGACGACGTCGGCGCCGAAATCCATCGGCCGTTGCAGCGCGGGGCTGGCAAAGGCGTTGTCGACGACGGTGACGATGCCCCGCTCGCGCGCCGCCGCGCAGATCGCGGTCAGGTCGGCGACGTCCATCGTCGGATTGGCCGGCGTCTCGAAGAACCAGACCTTCGTATTCGGCCGGCTGGCATCGATGAACGCCTGCGTATCGCGCGCGTCGACCACGTCGGTTTCGATCCCGAATTTGGGCAGCAGCGTATCGGTCAGCCAGCGGCACGAGCCGAACGCGGCGCGCCCGCCGACCAGATGGTCGCCCGCCGACAACTGGCTGAGCAATGCCGCCGTCATTGCCGCCATGCCGGTCGCCATCGTCCGGCATGCCTCCGCCCCTTCGAGCAGCGCGATGCGTTCTTCGAGCATCTCGACCGTCGGGTTCTGCAACCGTGAATAGGTCATGCCGACCTGCTCGCCCGCGAACCGCGCGGCGGCATCGCCCGCGCAGTCATAGGCATAGCCCGAAGTGAGGAACAACGCCTCCGACGTCTCGCCATATTCGCTGCGCGCGGTGCCGCCGCGCACGGCCTGCGTTGCGGGGCGCCAGTTGGCGGTGATGCTGCGGTCTTGTCCGGTCTTGCGCTTCATGGGCAGGGTCTTTGCGCGCTTGGGGCAAGAATTTCCAGAGGAGATGCGCCCCGCTGGACCGCTCCCTGCCCAACGGGTACAGCGCGGCGATGCGTTCCGTACTCAATGTGCATCGCTCGATCCTGGGACAGCCGTGGCGCTGGCGCGGGTTGGAGGGCGATGTGTGCGACGACGGGTTCGTCGCCGACGATCTCGTCACCCGTATCCTGCTGGCTCGCGGCTGTCCGCGCGAAGGGCTGGCGGCGCACAAGGCGCCCAGCATCCGCGAATTCATGCCCGACCCGTCGATCTTCCGCGACATGGATCGTGCCGCCGAACGACTGGCCGATGCGGTGATGGCGAAGGAATCGGTCGCGATCTTCGGCGATTACGATGTCGACGGCGCGACGTCTTCAGCATTGCTGGTCCGGCTGCTACGCGACCTGGGCCTTGCCGCCCGCCCCTATATTCCCGACCGGCAGCTGGAGGGATATGGCCCCAACGCCCCGGCGATGCTGCGGCTGGCCGGGGAAGGAGCGACGCTGATCGTCACCGTCGATTGCGGCGCACAGGCGTTCGATGCGCTCGCCGCTACCCGCGATGCCGGGGTCGATGTGCTGGTGGTCGACCATCACCAGTGCACGACGCAGCTTCCGCCTGCGCTGGCGGTGGTGAACCCCAACCGTCTGGACGAGGGCGAAGGTGCGGCGCATGGCCATCTGGCGGCGGTCGGTGTCGCGTTCCTGCTGGCGGCGGCACTCGTGCGGACGTTGCGCGCGCGCGGCTTCTTCGCAGGGCGCGCCGAACCGAAGCTGCTCGACTTGCTCGATCTGGTCGCGCTTGGCACCGTGGCCGATGTGGCGCAACTGCGCGGACTGAACCGGGCGTTCGTGGCGCAGGGGCTGAAGGTCATGGCCCGGCGGCAGAATATCGGCCTCGCCGCACTGATCGAGGCATCGCGCCTGACCCGCGCGCCGACCTGCACCGATCTCGGCTTCGCGCTCGGGCCGCGGATCAATGCCGGCGGGCGCGTCGGCAAATCGGACCTGGGCGTCCGGCTGCTGACGACGCAGGACCCGGAGGAAGCGCGTGCGCTGGCGGTCGAACTGGATCGGCTGAACGAGGAACGCCGCGTGATCGAAGGCGATGTGCAGGCGCAGGCCGACCTGTCGGCGCGCGCGCAGGACTCGCGCGGCTGCGTGGTGGTCAGCGGGCGCGGCTGGCATCCCGGCGTCATCGGCATCGTGGCCGGGCGGCTGAAGGAAAAACTCGGCCGTCCCGTCCTGGTGATCGCGATCGACGACCATGGCGTCGGCAAGGGATCGGGCCGGTCGATCCCCGGCGTCGACATGGGGGCGACGATCCTGGCCGCCAAGGAGCTGGGGCTGGTCAGCGCGGGCGGCGGCCATGCCGCGGCGGCGGGCGTGACCGTTGCCGAGTATGCGATCCCCGCGCTCGCCGACTTCCTCCACACCCGCATGGCCGAACCGGTCGAGCGCGCCCGCGAGGACCGCGCGCTGCTGGTCGACGCGGTGCTTGCCCCCGGCGGGGTCAGCCCGCTGCTGATCGAAGCGTTGGAGGCCGGTGGCCCCTACGGCATGGGCTGGCCCGCGCCGCGCGTGGCGGCAGGACCCGTGCGGATCGTGAAGGCCGATGTCGTCGGCAACGGCCATGTCCGCGCGATCCTGACCGGCGACGACGGCCGCCGGTTCAAGGGCGTGGCGTTCCGCCAGGCCGAAACCGAGCTCGGCATGGCACTATTGGGCGCCCCACCGCACCGCAAGCTGTGGCTGGCGGGCCGGGCAAAGCTCGACGACTGGGGCAGCCGCCCCGCCGCCGAACTGCACATCGACGACATGGCCTGGGCGGATTGAGAAAAATGCAAAAGTCTGTTGACCAATCCAAATCCCTCCCCTAACAGCCCGCTCACGCCTTCACGGCCCCTTCGTCTAGCGGTTAGGACGCGGCCCTTTCACGGCTGAAACACGGGTTCGATTCCCGTAGGGGTCACCATTCCAGCGATATTTCGCGGAAGGTGCGGCAACCTTTTCCCTTATGATTTGCGCGTCGCTGCGAACGCTACCCCCGGTGCATGAGCGGGTTGCTTTAGGACATTTGCCCGGATTTGAATGCGTCCGACCGGCTACCTCCGGCCATCGCGTGACGACACCGCCTCCAACGATCCGCAAAGGCGCCGATCCTGCTTCGGACGCCATTGCTGCTCCGCCTCGTCGCCGGGCGTTCCACTAGCGAAACCGCTAGTCCCGGGTTTTGCGGGAATGGCGATGACAGCGGCCCTCGAAATGAGGCACAGGTGCGGCATGAAGACCGAACAAGGTATACTGCGCCTGTCCGTCGTCGTTACCATCGTGTTGGCGATGGCCGGCGCCGGTATTGGCATCGTGGTCGGGTCGTCGGCTATCGTGTTCGACGGGGTCTATGGCTTGATCGACGCGGCGATGACCGGGATGGCATTGCTCGTCGCCCGGTTGATCGCCGCCTCCAATACCGCCGACGCGGCGGGCGGCATCTACAGCCGGCGCTTCACCATGGGGTTCTGGCACCTCGAACCGCTCGTGCTGGGGGTCAACGGCACCCTGCTGATCGGTGCGAGCGTCTATGCGATCATCAACGCCGTCGGCGCGATCCTTTCCGGCGGCCATGCGCTCGCCTTCGGGCCGGTAATGGCCTTTACCGGCGCCAGCCTGCTGGTCGATATGGGCATGGCCGTACTCGTCCGGCGCGCCAACCGTTCGATCGGATCGGCCTTCGTCGCGCTCGATGCGCGGGCATGGGCGATGACATCGGCGCTGAGCGGTGCGCTGTTCCTGTCATTCATCATCGGCTTTGCCGTACAGGGCGGGCCATATGGCTGGATCGCGCCCTATGTCGATCCGATCGCGTTGATCCTCGTCTGCGTCGTCATCATCCCCGGGCCGTTCGCGACCGTGCGCAAGGCGCTGTCCGAAATCCTGCTGGTGACGCCCCGCGACCTGTGGACTCAGGTTGAGGAAGTTGCCGGCAAGGTGGTCGAGCAGCACGGTTTCGTCGGCCACCGCGCGTTCGTCGCCCGGGTCGGCCGGGGCATCCAGATCGAGCTTGCCTTCATCGTTCCCGAACATTGGCCGGCCCGCCGGCTGGAGGAATGGGACCTGCTGCGCGACGCCATTGGCGATGCGTTGGGCAAGGATAGCCCCGACCGGTGGCTGACGATCGTGTTCACCACCGATCCCGAATGGGCCTATTGACCGGGGCCGGCACCGTCGCCTTGCCCTTCTGAACCCAAAGGACTGCAGGGTAGCCACTTGGCTATGGAACCAACCCGGCCCATCCTGATTATGACAACATATTGTCAACTTGAGTACAGCGGCTATGTCCGATCTTCACCCCGATGTCCGCGAACTCGCGCTGTCGGTCTTCGGCGCCAATGGGCGGCTGGTCAGTGCGGGTAACGATCTGGTCGCCGCGCTCGGGTTGACCAGCGCGTGGTGGCAGGTGCTGGCCGCCCTGCACTATTCGCCCGCCCCGCATACCGTGGCGTCGATCGCCCGCGCCATGGGGCTGACCCGGCAGGCGGTGCAGCGCATCGCCGATCTGCTGGCCGAACGGGGGCTGGTCGCCTTCTATCCCAACCCGCATCACCGCCGGGCCAAGCTGGTCGTGCTGACGCCCGCCGGATCGACGACGCTGATCGGCGCCGAGCAGGCCGTCGCACCGCTGGACGAAGCGATCGTCGATCGGATCGGCGTGCCGCGCATCCGCGAGGCGATCGCGACGCTCCACGCCATGATCGCGGTGATTTCGAAGCGGCTCGACCCGTCCGACGCTCTCTAGTTCCTCAACGTCGAAGGACCCTCCCCCATGATTCTGATCTCCGGAGCCACCGGCGGCATCGGTGGCGAAGTGTGCCGGCTGCTCAAGGCCGCAGGAACGCCGTTCCGCGCCATGGCGCGCAAGCAGGAGCAGGTCGACGCGTTCGCCAGGCAGGGCATCGACGGCGTCCTCGGCGACTTCGATCGGCCGGAGACGCTGGCGGGCGCGATGCAGGGTTGCGACACGATGTTCCTGATTACGCCGCCCACCCCGAACCAGTTCGCGCAGGAAACCGCAGCGATCGACGCGGCCAAACGCGCGGGGATCGGCCGGATCGTCAAGATTTCCGCATCGGACGGGAATGTGCGATCGCCGGTGCCGTGGGCGCGGACGCATGCGCTGATTGATCATCATCTGCGCGCGGCAGGCATCGGCTGGACGATCCCGAAGCCCACCGCCTTCATGCAGAATTTCCTGTGGTTCAAGGACCCGATCGCCCGGGGCTTCCTGCCGCAGGTGACCGGCACGGGATCGGTTTCCTGGATCGATACGCGCGACGTCGCCCGCGTCGCCGCGACGGTCCTGATGCAGGATGGCCATGACAGCGCGACCTATTTTCTGACCGGGCCGGAAACGCTCGACATGAAGGAGGCCGCGAAGCGCCTGTCGGCGGCGGTCGGCCACAAGGTCCGTTATCTCGACCTGCCGACCCCGCTATTTCGCGCGCTCCTCCGCCTGACCGGCAATTCGCGCTGGATGGCGAAGGGACTGGTGGTGCAGTTCGCCGACGTCGTCGCCGGGCATCACGACATCGACCCGACGTTCGAGATCGAACGCCTTACCGGACAGGCACCACACAGCTTCGCGGACTTCGTTCGCGATCATCGTGATAGCTTTGCGCGACCGGGTAGCTGATTGCGGACAGCCGGTCTGCGCGAGCGAGTTTCGCGCAGGCCCGCCGGCTACCGCAGCGTCCGTACCGTTCGACCGAAACTGCTCGACGGCAGGCCCGCAACCTGTTCTGCTCCTGCGCGTCAGCTTCGGAATCGGAGACTTGCCATGTCGTTGATCGTCAATGGAAAGGAAGTGGCGCTCCCCGCCGATCCCCGCGTCTCGCTGCTGGAACATCTGCGCGAGGGGCTGCACCTGACCGGCACCAAGATGGGCTGCAACCAGGGCGCATGCGGAGCCTGCACCGTGCTGGTCGATGGCGAACGCATCCTGTCGTGCCTCGCGCTGGCGGTGCAATATGCCGGGCGGCAGATCACAACGATCGAAGGGGTCGCGGACGGCGACGCGCTCCACCCGCTGCAACAGGCGTTCATCGACCATGACGGCTTCCAGTGCGGCTATTGCACGCCGGGGCAGATCTGTTCGGCGATCGGCATGGCGGCGGAGGCACGGCGCGGGGTGCCGAGCGTGGTGACCGACGACCTGTCGGCGACGGTCACGCTTACCGGCGAGGAGATCCGCGAGCGGATGAGCGGCAATCTCTGCCGCTGCGGCGCGCATAACGGGATCATCGATGCCATTCGCGCGACCGTCGCGGCGGAGGTCGCGGCATGACCCCGTTCACCTATGCCCGCGCCACCGATCGTGCCGAGGCGCAGCGGATGGGCGGCGCGAACGGTGCCGCCTATCTCGGCGGCGGCACCAATCTCGTCGACCTGATGCGCGAGCGGCTGGCCGAACCGTCGATGCTGGTCGATGTCAGCGCCCTGCCCGCCGCGATCGACGAAACCGCCGAGGGCGGGTTGATGATCGGAGCCGCCACGCGCAACACCGCGCTCGCCGAACATCGGCTGGTGCGCCGCCGCTACCCGATGCTGACCCGCGCGATCTTGGCCGGGGCGTCGGCGCAGATCCGCAACATGGCGACGGTCGGCGGCAACCTGCTCCAGCGGACGCGCTGCACCTATTTCTACGATGCCGAAGGGTCGCGCTGTAACAAGCGTGCGCCCGGCACCGGTTGCGACGCGCTGGGCGGGTTCAACCGCATCCATGCCGTGCTGGGGGCGTCCGACGCCTGTGTCGCGACGCACCCGTCCGACATGTGCGTCGCGCTGACCGCGCTGGACGCCATCGTCCATGTCGACGGCGCGACGGGATCGCGGACGTTGCCACTTGCCGAGTTGCACCGCCTGCCCGGCGACCGGCCGGATCGGGATACGGTGCTGGAGCCCGGCGACCTCGTCACCGCGATCGAGCTGCCGCCGCTGCGCTTCGGTGCGAATTCGACCTATCGCAAGGTCCGCGACCGTTCGAGCTATGCCTTCGCGCTCGTCTCGGTCGCGGCGGCAGTCGAGATGGACGGCGACCGCATCGCCGACCTGCGCATCGCGTTCGGCGGCGTCGCGCACAAACCGTGGCGCGCCTCGACCGCTGAGACGATGCTGCGCGGGCGCCCGGCCGGTCATCAGGCGTTCCTCGACGCCGCCGCCGCCGAATTTGCCGATGCACAGCCGCTGCGGGACAACGGCTTCAAACCGGCACTGGCCGGCCGGACGATGGCCGCCGTGCTGGGCGCGCTGACCAAGGGAGAAGCGGCATGAGCATTGTCGATTCCGCCAAGCAGAAGATGCAGGGGCTGGTGATGGGTACGCTGCAAAAGGTCGTGCCGCTCGCCCCCGACCGCTGGATGCCCGGTGGCACCCCCGACCCGCTGATCGCGCGCAAGCACGGTTTGATCGGCAAGCCCGTCTCGCGCCTCGACGGCAATCTGAAGGTGACCGGCGGCGCGGCCTTCGCGGCGGAGCACCGCTTCGATGGCATGGTCTATGCCGCGCTTGCCTATTCGACGATCGCGCGCGGACGGATCGCGGCGATCGATACGCAGGCGGCGGAGGCGGCGCCGGGCGTCTTGCTGGTGATGACCCATCGCAACGCCCCGCACATGGCCAAGGCGCCGATGTTCGGCAGTTCGCCGAGCGCCGTCGGTCCCCACGACCTCGCCATCTTCCAGGACGACCGCATCCACTGGAACGGGCAGCCGGTCGCCTGCGTCCTGGCCGAAACGCAGCAACAGGCGGATCACGCCGTCGCGCTGCTCGACGTGACCTATGCCGCAGCGCCGTCGACCACCGACCTTGCCACGGCAAAGGCGAACGGCACCGAACAGGCGCTGTTCATGGGCCAGCCGCTGCGCAACGCGATCGGCGATGCGGAGGGGGCGCTGGCAAAGGCGGCGCACCGGGTCGACCAGCGCTATCGCACGCCGCGCCACAACCACAACCCGATCGAACCCCATGCCGCGACGCTGAAATGGGACGGCGACCGTCTGATCATTCGCGACGCCAGCCAGATGGTGACGCAGCAGGCGCAGACCATGGCCGACGTCTTCGGATTGAAGCCCGACCAGGTCCGCCTGACCTCGCCCTATGTCGGGGGCGGTTTCGGCTGCAAGGGGCTGTGGGATCATCAGGTGATCGCCGCCGCCGCCGCACGCCTGTCCGGTCGGCCGGTCCGCATCGCCCTGTCGCGCGAGGGGATGTACCGCACCGTCGGCGGACGCACGCTGACCGAACAACGGGTGACGATCGGCGCGAGCGCGGACGGCCGGTTCGAGGCGCTGGTCCATACCGGCCTGTCGGTGATGACGCCGCACAACGCCATGCCCGAACCGTTCATCCTCGGCACCCGCAGCGCCTATGCCGTGCCGAACCTGCTGCTGCAGGTCGACGTGGCGCGGATGAACATGATCGCCAACACCTTCATGCGCGCGCCGGGCGAGGCGGTCGGCACGTTCGCGCTGGAATCGGCGATCGACGAGCTGGCGGTCGACCTGGGCATCGATCCGGTCGAACTGCGCATCCGCAACGAGCCGGACAAGGACCCGACCAGCGGCCTGCCCTTCTCCTCGCGCCATATCGTACAGGCCTGGCGTGACGGGGCGCAGCGCTTCGGCTGGGACGCCCGCCCCGCCGCCCCCGGCGCCCGGAGCGAGGGCGAATGGCAGATCGGCATGGGTTGCGCGACCGGCACCTATCCCTATTACCGCATGCCCGGGGCCAAGGCGCGCATCACGCTGCGCCGCGCAGGCGATGAGATCTATGCGAAGGTAGAGGTCGCCGCCGCCGAAATGGGCATGGGCACCGCGACCACAACCGCGATCGTCGCCGCCGAACGCCTCGGCCTTCCGCTGGATCATGTCGAGGTTGGCTATGGCGACAGCGACATTCCCGGCGCGATCATGGCCGGCGGTTCGCAACAGACCGCCGCGATCGGCGCGGCGGTCATGTCGGCGCATGCCGAACTGGTGACGACCCTGCTGAAGCTGGCCGGCAACGACTCCCCGCTGGCCGGCCTGTCGGCGGACGAGGTCGGCAGCGACGGCGGCGCGCTTGCGAAGCTGGATGACCCGACCCGGCGCGAACGCTACGCCTCGATCCTCGCCCGAGCGCAGCGTGATAGCGTCAGCGTGACCAAGGCCGGATCGATGCCGTTCGAATTCATGCACTGGTCGATGCATTCGCACAGCGCCCTGTTCTGCGAAGTCGGCGTCAACCGCGTCACCGGCGAGATCCGTATCCGCCGCTTCCTCGGCTCGTTCGACTGCGGCCGCATCCTCAACCCCCGCACCGCCGCCAGCCAGTTCAGGGGCGGCATCGTCATGGGGCTGGGCATGGCGTTGATGGAGGAAACGCACTTCGACGAACGCAACGGCCGGATCATGAACCCCAGCTTGGCCGAATATCACGTCCCCGTGCATCTCGACGTGCCGGAGATCGACGTGATCTGGACCGACATTCCCGATCCGCACGCACCGATGGGTGCGCATGGCATCGGCGAGATCGGCATTACCGGCGTCGCGGCGGCGGTCGCCAACGCGGTCTACAACGCGACCGGCACCCGCGTCCGCGACCTGCCGATCACGCTCGACCGGCTATTGTGACGATAGCAGTTCGGCGACCCAGGCGGGCACCAGCTCGCCCGCCGGGCCGAGCCGGCTGTCGTCGAACCGGTCCGACCCGGCCGATCGCTCCAGATTGAGTTCGAGCGTCGCCGCGCCGCGATCGTTCGCCCATTCGACGAAGCCGGCGGCGGGATAGACCGCGCCCGACGTGCCGATCGACACGAACAGGTCGCACGCGCCGATCGCCTCGACGATCCGGTCCATCGCATAGGGGATTTCGCCGAAGAACACGATGTCGGGCCGCAGCGCCGGTGCATCGCACGTGCCGCAGCGGCTGCCCGGCGGCAGCGGCCCGCTCCATTCCTGGCGCGCGCCGCACTGCGCGCACAATGCGGACCTGAGCGCGCCGTGCATGTGCAGCAGCCGCTCCGTCCCCGCCCGTTCGTGCAGATCGTCGACATTCTGCGTGACGATCAGCAGCTCGTCGGCCCATGCACGGTCGAGCGCCGCCAGCGCATGATGCGCCGCATTGGGCTCCACCGTCGCCAGCGCCGCGCGCCTGAGGTCGTAGAAGCGATGGACCAGCGCCGGATCGGCCCGCAGCGCCGGTGGCGTGCACACATCCTCGACCCGGTGCCCTTCCCACAACCCGCCGGGGCCGCGAAAGGTGGCGATGCCCGATTCCGCCGATACGCCGGCTCCGGTCAGGACCACGATATTACGGATCGCACGCATGGTCGTGGCATAGGCGACCGAAGCGGCGTCCGGAAGGGTGTCGGACGCCGCCACTGACGATTACAGCCCCGACACCGCCCATTTGTCGCGCGCGGCGCGTTCGTCGCGGCTGCGCGCCGCACCGATGCTGGCGAGCATGGTTTCATACTGATCGGTGGTGAACCCTGCGCGCAGGAACGCCGTCAGCTCCTCGGCCGGGACCGCGAAGCCGCGATGCCAGCTGAGCACCGCCATGCGCCGCAATGCCTCCAGCTTCGGATCGGCCAGCGTCGGCGACCGCCCGCCCCGCCCGAACACCTTGCCCAGCGCGATCGACAGCGCCGACGGCTCGCGCAGCGAGGAAAGGCGATCATGCTGCGCCAGCGCCACGACCGACCATTCGAGCGCGGTCAGCCCGGTCGCCGACGCCTTGCGCTCCCGCGCCGGTGCAACGACCGTGGCATCGGTATAGGGCGCGAGAACCGGATCGCCGGAAAAATGCAGATAGGCCATGGATATCCTCCCGAAATGGCCAGCGCCCTCCGACCGGCGGCACGATGATGCCGCCGCCCGCCCCCGTTGGGTCCGTGGCGCTGTGATGATGACGCCGACCATCGATCGCCCGGACACGATGGTCAGGACGGAAAACGGTCTGTCGATGAAGCTAAGCGGTTGGGCGTGCCGTCCGGTTACGGGGACGGCGCGCGGAAAACAGGTTCGGTCATAGCGGCATCCTTGCGAAAGCCGGGCAATGCCGAGTCGGCCGCCCCTTCTATACTGACTGGTATATTAACGGCCGGCCGACTCGTCAACGACTTTCTGTACCGCTCGGTAGTATAATATTTAGGTCCTGATCCGGTCGCGTAAAGGCACGGCGCCGCGTCGATCCAGCTATGCCGGATCGAACGCTAACGCCCCGGCCACATCATCAGACTGGTCGCCACGACCCGTTCCAGATCGGCACGCGTCGCGCCCGAACCGGCCTGCACCGCCATCCCCTGAAAGATGGCGAAGAGATACCCGGTCAGCCCGGCGATATCGACATGCTCGGGCAGGTCGCCCTCACGCTTCGCCTGTTCGAACCGTTCGACCAGCGCCGCCTGCGACGACGCGCGACGCTGCATTACATCGGCCTTGATCGATTCGGCCTCGGCCCCGCACGCGCTCATGCTGATGACGCCCAGGCACCCCTTGGGATCGCAGCTGCTCATCTGCGCATCGATCGCGCCGCGCAGCAGATGCTCGACCACCGCGCGCGCGGTCGGCTGTTCCAGCGCCTTGCGCATATATTCCAACTTCTCGGCCTCGTAGAGGTCGAGCGCCTTGTGGAACAACGCCTCCTTGTTGCCGAACGCGGCATAGAGGCTGGGCTTGGTGATTCCCATCGCCTCGGTCAGGTCGGCCATCGACGCGCCTTCATAGCCCTTGGACCAGAAGACGCCGAGCGCCGCCGCCAATGCCTGATCGACACAGAATTCGCGTGGCCGCCCCTTGGGTGCAGCGGTGATCACATTTTCCATAACGACCGGTACATATTGCTTTTGGCCGTTTTCACAAGCCCCGGCGGACTAGCGCACCCGCAACACCGCGTCGGCGGCGTCGTGGAGTTTCAGATAGATAGCACCATCGCCGCCACGCGGTACGGTAACGCTCGTTCCGACGAACCCACCGGGCAGCGTCACCGCCCCGGCCATGTCGGGGGTCGTCCCGATCGCAGCGACCAGGAACAGGTCGCGCCCGCTCACCGTGCAGCTCTCGCGGCACTCGATACCGGTCACCACCGGCAGCCGGACCAGTGTCGCCACCGCCTGCCAATCGCCCGCCGTACCGCCGCGCCATACCCGGACCCGGATCGGACCCGACACCGCCGGGCCGAACGCCGCCTGCGGGGCGATGGTCGCGACCACCACGTCATCGCCGATCCGCTGCACGGCGCCCGACGCGATCGTCAGCCGCCGGCTCACGTCGCCCGCCGCGATCTCGATGCCGTCGTCCGGTCCGCCCAGACCTCCAGCGATCCTTGCCGAAAAGGTAAGAGTCGCGGTCGTCGGGACCAGCCCGGCCGGCAAGTCGATCGGCCGTGCGCCCGCGGGCGAATCGAACGCCACTCGCCGGTCGAGCAGTTGCACGGCGGGACGCGACGGCGCCACGGTCGCGGCGACCGTGGCGCTGCGCCCGTCGCGCAGCTGCACGCTGGCACTCGTATCGGTCGCATCGCCCAGCGGTTGTTCGGCCACCAGCACCAACCGGTCCCCCTCACCGACCCGGGTCAACGCGCCGGCCGTGAAGCACACGCCGCCCAGCGTCAGGCCTGCCACCTGATCCAGCCGCGCACCCTCCAACACCCCTTCCTTGTCGCCGCGATGGAGGGTGAACCGGTCCAGCCGGCTCGGCTCCGCCCGACCGGTCAGTGCAATCTGGTCCGGCGCTACCGCCCCGTGCCGCACGACAGTGAGCGTCAACGGCCCCGGCCGGGTCTTGCTGAGCGGCAACGTCGTCTCGATCGCATCCGGCGCCGCCGCCTTCCACGTCAGCGATCGGCTGAGCCCCCCGGCATCGCGCAGCGTCAGCCCGGACACGCAGGCCGAGGCACCGCCGCGCAACACCAGCGGATGATCGCGCCCGACGATCACATTGGCATCGGGTTGCGGCGTCCATGCGCCCGGCCCGTCGATCTGCGCCGGCACGCGGGGCCCGCTGAACCGGTCGAAGCCCCAGCTGCCCTGTACCACCGCATCGGTGATCGGCCCGGCGACCGACGCCCCGCCCGCCAGCACCAGCCCGCCGCGCTCGGCATCGGGCGTCAGCTTCAGCAGCGACACCTTGCCGTCCGCCGCCGTCACCTTCAGCGTCAGGTCGCGGGCGTAATCGGTCGCGAACAGCAGCGCGGCATCGTCCAGCGGCAGCACGAGGTCCGGCCGGGCAAGGCACAGCGCCCCTTGCGCTCCCGATCGCCACAAGGGCGGTGGCGCGTCGCCGATCGGGGGCAGCGGCGCGACCAGCACCGATCGCGGATTCTGGAACGACGGGGCGCTGTTCAGCTGCAGGTGGATCGCATCGCCCTGCCCCAGCGCCAATGCCGGCAGATATTGATATTGCGCGCTGCGAAACGCCCCGAACAGCCGGGCCAGATCGCGCGCTAGGCCGATATAGGGGCTGTAATAGCCCGCCCCGCCCTCGCGCGTCGCGGCCACGCGATAGGCCAGGTCGACCGGTGCTCCGGTCAGCGTCTCGGTCAGTGTCGCGCCGCGCTGCGCCTGCAACACCAGCGCGTCGCGCTGCTGAGTCAGGCACGCCGCCTGCAACGCCCGCTGTTTCAGCAGGCAATCGGCGTTCAGCTTGATGCGCAGCGCATCGGCCAGTACCGGGGCGGCGCTCGCCAGCCGTTCGGGCGCGGCATCGCCGATCCGTCCGATGGCACCGACGAATGCGTCCAGCCGCTGCCGGTCGAGCGATGCCTGATACAGGTCCTGCGCCGCGCGCACGAAGACGCCGGGCCGCCCCCGCACCGCGCCGCGCACCGCTGAAAACCCGCCGCCTGCTTCGGGTGCCAGGAACAGCATCGCCTGCTCCGCGCCCTCCGGCACGGTGACGGTCAGCACATCCTTTTTCGGTTTCCACGTCTCGACCGAAAAGAACCAGTCCTTGGGCGGCGGATTGGTCGCGCCGCGCAGGAACGCGACGACCAGCAGATAGCGTGCCGACTGGTCCGCCGGCAGCAGCGCCCGCGCGGTCAGCCTGTCCCCGCCCCTGAGCGCCGGCACCGCCGCGACCGGCAGTTCGACCGCCCCCCGCGTGACGCTGACCGCGACCTCCGGCCCGTCGAGGTCGAACCCGTTCTGCTGGGCACGGGCCGGATCGGCAAACAATGCCGACAGCGCGGCGAGCAACAGGAGTACGCGAACCATGGGGCCGGCTATAGCGGACGGAGGGACAGTTGATCCACCGGCTTGGCCGTTGTGCAACGACCGGGAAGGCTACCGCGCCACCAGCGCCGCATCGCGCAGGCCGCGCCACACCCGGATCGCCTGCACCGTCTCCGCGACGTCATGCACCCGCACGATCTGCGCCCCGCGATCGACACCGGCCAGCGCCAGCGCGACCGACCCGCCCAGTCGCTGGTCCGCCGGCGCCTCGTTCGACAGCGCGCCGATGATCCGCTTGCGGCTGGCCCCCAGCGACACCGGGCAGCCTAAGCCGTGGAACAGCGCCAGCCCGTTCACTAGCGCCAGATTGTCCGACAGCGCCTTCCCAAACCCGATGCCAGGATCGACGACGATCTTCGCCCGGTCGACCCCGCCGGCAACCACTGTCTCGACCCGCGCCTCCAGCCAGTCGAACACATCGAGCAGCGGGTCGCCATAGCCGTCCCCGGCATGCGGCCCCTGCGCCGGGGCGGGCGAGTGCATCAGCACCACCGGACACCCGCTCGCGGCGACGACGCCCAGCGCGCGGGGATCATAGGCCAGCGCAGCCACATCGTTGACGACATGCGCCCCCGCCGCCAGCGCCGCCTCCATCACCGCCGCCTTGCGCGTGTCGACCGAGACCGCGACCCCCGCCGCCGCCAGCCGCTCGACGACCGGCACGACGCGGGCGATCTCGTCGCCTTCCCACACGGTCGCGGCACCCGGCCTCGTGGATTCCCCGCCCAGATCGATCAGAGCCGCGCCCGCCGCCGCCATAGCGACCCCGGCCGCCGCCGCGCCTGCCGGATCGCCGACATGCGCCCCGCCGTCCGAAAAGCTGTCCGGCGTGACATTCAGGATCGCCATGACCTGCGGCTGGTCGAACCGCAGCACCCGCTCGCCGACCGTCAACGACGGACGCGGCGCGGTGATCCGGCGATGCAGCTGGCGCGCACGATCCGCCCGGTCCGGCGGCGACGTCGCGACCCAATCGTCAAACCGCTCGACCGGCACGGTCATCCGCAATCCCGCCCGGTCGGTCACCTCATAGGCCGCGAACCACAGCATCCCCCCGGCCAGCCGCAACGCGCCGCCATCGGCCAGCCCGACCGGCGTGTCGACGAAGCGGACCGGGCGCAGATACATCAGGGTTGCGTCGCGAGCAGCCATTGCTGGCGCAGTGCATCGACCGCGACCAGCCCCTTCGACCCTTCGGTGTGCCAGAAGGTCCAGCCATTGCACGACGGCGCGTTCTGCAACGTCGAGCCGAGCTTGTGGATCGATCCGGCCGCCCCGCAGTCGGACAGCAGCGACCCGTCGGCCAGCACGGTCGCGCGGAAGCGGCGCTTGCTGTCGACCACCACCGACCCTGGCGGCAACAGGCCGTTTTCGACCAACACGCCGAACGCCACGCGCGGCGGTTTGGAGGGCGCACGCATCGCGCGGATCGCCGATTCATCGAGCGGCAGCGCCGCCTCGATCCGCGCGGTCGCCGCCTCGACATAGGTCGCGTCGCGTTCGATCCCGATGAAGTGCCGCCCCAGCCGCTTGGCGACCGCGCCGGTGGTTCCGGTGCCGAAGAACGGGTCGAGTACCACATCGCCCGGCTTGGTCGACGCCAGCAGCACGCGGTACAGCAGCGCCTCGGGCTTCTGAGTCGGATGGACCTTGGTCCCGTCCTTGCGCAGCCGCTCCGGCCCGCCGCAGATCGGGAATTCCCAGTCCGAACGCATCTGCAATTCGTCGTTCAGCGTCTTCATCTGGCGATAGTTGAAGGTGTAGCGCGCCTTCTCGCCCATCGATGCCCAGATCATCGTCTCGTGCGCGTTGGTGAAGCGCGTGCCCTTGAAATTGGGCATCGGGTTCGACTTGCGCCACACGATGTCGTTCAGGATCCAGAAGCCCTGGTCCTGCACGATCGACCCGACCCGATAGATATTGTGGTAGCTGCCGATGACCCAGATCGTGCCGTCGGGTTTCAGGATGCGGCGTGCCTCGGCCAACCAGTCGCGAGTGAACTTGTCGTACGCGGCGAAGCTGTCGAACTTGTCCCAATCGTCATCGACCGCATCGACCTGACTGCCATCGGGGCGCAGGAGGTCGCCGCCCAGCTGCAGGTTGTAGGGCGGATCGGCGAAGATGCAGTCGATCGACTTGGCGGGCAGCGAGCGCATCGCCTCGATGCAATCGTCCATCAGGATCCGGTCGAGCGGCAGCGCGACCGTCGTCGCGACCTTCTTCTTCCGGGTTTTCACTGCCACCATCGTCGTCATTCCCCTTGCATTGCCGCCATCTCGCGGAATCCACGAGTCGCGGTCAAGAGGTAATGCTTGACTCTTGCGTTGATGGAGATTCGTTGCGGCGACGAATCGAGTCGCTGCGGGGCATATCTTGAGGCTGAGGACGCGGATCAGACTCCATATCTGGTATCACTCGGTTCGTCGCAAAACCGCGCAGGTCAAAGCGTCAGACACGCCTGCGCGACCGGTGCGAAACTTCTGCGGTGCAGCGGCGTCGGACCCAGCGTCCGAAGCGCCTCCAGATGCACCTTCGCGCCGTATCCCTTGTTCGATGCCCAGCCATAGCCGGGATGCCGGGCATCCGCTTCGACCATCATCGCGTCGCGGGTCTGTTTCGCGACGATCGAGGCGGCGGCGATCGACAGGCTGATCGCGTCGCCGCCGACCACCGCGATGCTCGGATGGCCCCAGTTCGGACAGCGATTGCCGTCGACCAGCACCATACCGCACGCCATCCCCAATGCGTCGACCGCGCGTTCCATCGCCAGCATCGTCGCCCACAGGATGTTGAGCCGGTCGATCTCCTCGACGCTGGCGATCCCGACGCCGACCGTCGCGCATTCCAGCAGCCGGGCGTGGAGGTCCGCCCGCCGCTTCGCGCTCAACTGTTTGGAATCGTTCAGCCCGTCCGGCACGCAATCGCGGTCGAGGATGACGGCGGCGGCGACCACCGGCCCGGCCAGCGGCCCGCGCCCCGCTTCGTCCACCCCCGCCACCGGCCCGACATGGCGCGCCTCGTGCGTCCAGTCAGGCATCGGCGATGCGCCATGGCGGAAACCGCCGCATCTCGCCCGCCTGGTACAGGCAAACCTCGTTGCCCGCCGGATCGAACAGCCGCGCCTCGCGCCAGCCCCAGGGCCGGTCGATCGGCTCCTGCGCGAACGACAACCCCTGCCCTTTCAGATAGTGGACCACGACGTTCAGGTCGCCGACTTCGAAATACACCGCCGGCACCTTGCGCTCCTCGGTCATCTCGATCGAGAAGGTCGCCCCGCCCTCGGTCTCGAACCGGGCATAGCGGCGGCTGGACCGCACGATCGCCTTGAGGCCGAGCAGGCGGTAGAAATGCTCGCTCGCCGGCACGTCGCTGGCCGGCACCGTCACCTGGTTCAGCATCGGCGACCAGCGCGACTGGTTGAGGTCGAGTCGCACCCCCTGCTGCGCCATCGGTCCCGCGCCGCGCCCCAGTTCGTCGGCACCCAGCATCGCGATCCGCACGAAACTGCGCGCGCGGCCGATCGCCTCGACCAGCGTCCATTCCTTCGCCAGCTCGCACGCGATCGCGGTCGACAGGGTACAGCCGGTGCCATGCGTCGCCATCCCGTCGATGCGCGGGGACGACCATTCGACCAACGGCGCGGCACCGCTGCCGCGTTGATGCAGCCGGTCGACCAGTACCTCGCCCTCGCCGTGCCCGCCCTTTTGCAGGACGGCACAGCCATGCGACAGCATGTCGTCCACGCCGCCCAGGGCTTCCAGTTCGGGCAGGTTCGGCGTCGCGACCGTCGCGACCGCCATCAGCCGCTCGAACGCGGCGACCGTCGCTTCGTCGGCGAGCCGCGCACCGCTGGTCGAGATCATCACCGGGTCGAACACCACCGGGACGCCGGGCAGGTCGCGCAGCCGGTCGGCCAGCGCGTGCGCCGTGCGCGCCGATCCGATCATGCCGATCTTCACCGCATCGACGCCGATATCGCGCACTACCGCATCGATCTGCGCCATCACCATGTCGGTCGGGATGGGATGCACTGCATCGACGCCCAGCGTGTTCTGCGCGGTGATCGCGGTGATCGCGGTCATGGCGTGCGCGCCCAGCATCGTCGCGGTCTTGATATCCGCCTGGATACCGGCGCCCCCGCCGGAATCGGAACCGGCGACGATCAGGATACGGGGTGTGGTCATGGGGTGGGGTTAGCCTTGCGATGCGGACGCGACAAGCTCCTCCCCGGTACGGGGAGGGGGACCAGCGAAGCTGGTGGAGGGGGATGTCGGCATACGGAACGGTTGCGTTGCGCGGCCAACCCCCTCCACCGTCCTTCGGACGCTCCCCCTCCCCGCGCAGCGGGGAGGATCTATTTGCGCCGCGTCGGCCGATCCACCAACTCGCCGCGACAGTTCGGACACACCTCATCGAGGTCATCCGCACAATCCGCGCAGAAGGTGCATTCGTGCGAGCAGATGAACGCGCCATGCGCTGCCGCCGGCAGCGGCGCGTCGCATCGCTCGCATGCCGGCTTCATTGCCAGCATCAGGCCGCCGCCTGCCGCACCGCGTCGCAGATGCGGTCGACCACCTGTTCGACATGGGCGGCGTCCTCGCCCTCCGCCATCACCCGGATCACCGGTTCGGTGCCCGACGCGCGCAGCACCAGCCGTCCGCGCCCGGCCAGTTCCGCCTCGACGCCGGCAACGACATCCTTCACCCGCGGATCGTCGAGCGGCTTGCCCCCGGCGAAGCGCACATTCTTGAGCAGCTGCGGCAGCGGGTCGAAGCGGTGCAGCACTTCGCTGGCCGGTGCGCCCGATCGCTGGATTTCCGCCAGCACCTGCAATGCCGCGACCAGCCCGTCGCCGGTCGTCGCATAGTCGGACAGGATGATATGCCCCGACTGTTCCCCCCCGACATTATAGCCCGACGTCCGCATCTTTTCGAGGACGTGGCGGTCGCCGACGGCGGTGCGCACCAGTCCCAGCCCCTGCGCCGCCAGATGCCGCTCCAGCCCCAGGTTCGACATGACGGTGGCGACGAGGCCGCCGCCCTTCAACCTTCCGGCGCGCGCCCAGCTGGCGGCGATGGTCGCCATCAGCTGATCGCCGTCGATCACCTTGCCCGCTTCGTCGACCACGATCAGCCGGTCGGCGTCACCGTCCAGCGCGATGCCGACCTGCGCGCCCGATGCGACGACCGTTTCCGACAGCGTCTGCGGCGCGGTCGATCCGACGCGGTCGTTGATGTTCTTGCCATTGGGGGTCACGCCGATCGCGATGACCTCCGCGCCCAGTTCCCATAGCGCCGAGGGGGCGACATTGTACGCCGCGCCATTGGCGCAATCGACGACCAGCTTCATGCCGTCCAATCGCAGGTTTTCGGGAAAGGTCGACTTGGCGAAGTGGATATAGCGTCCGCGCGCGTCCTCGATCCGGTTGGCGCGTCCGATATCACCCGGCGCCGACAGCTCGATCTCGCTGTCGATCAGTTCCTCGATCGCCAGTTCGTCGGCATCGGACAGCTTGTAGCCGTCCGGGCCGAACAGCTTGATGCCATTGTCCTGATACGGGTTGTGGCTGGCGGAGATCATCACGCCCATATCGGCGCGCATCGAATGGGTCAGCATCGCCACCGCCGGGGTCGGCAGCGGGCCGACCAGCACCACGTCCATGCCGACCGAAGTGAACCCCGCGACCATCGCATTTTCGAGCATATAGCCCGACAGGCGCGTGTCCTTGCCGATCACCACGCGGTGCCGGTGATCGCCCCGGCGGAAGTGCGCGCCTGCCGCCATGCCGATGCGCATCGCCATCTCGGCGGTCATCGGCTTGGTGTTGGTCAGCCCGCGAATCCCGTCGGTGCCGAAATATTTCCTTGCCATCGTCACATACGCCTTCAGGTTGAGCGTTCGGTTGGGCGGGGTATTACCGCCACTTTTGCAAAAGGGCGAGCATGTCGCAGGCGACACGAATATTGGCGGGACTGGGTGCGGGGCTGGCGCTGGGCGTTTTCCTGGCGGGACAGTCGCCGGACACCGCCCTGTCGGGCATCGCCATCGCCGAACCGATCGGTACGGCGTGGCTGAACGCGCTGCGCATGACCATCGTGCCGCTGGTCGTCGCGCTGCTCATCACCGGCATCGCCCAGACGGCGGAGGCGGCGCGCGCCGGGCGGATCGCCACCCGGTCGCTGCTGCTGTTCATCGTCATCCTGTGGACGTCGTCGGCGCTGGGCGCGCTGTTCACGCTGACGCTGCTCGACCTGTTCCCGCTGGGGCAAACCGCCGCCGAAGCGTTGCGCTCGACCTTCGGCACGGCTGCGCCGGCCGCGAAGGTGCCGCCGTTCACCGACTTCCTCGTCGCGATCGTGCCGACCAATCCGGTATCGGCGGCGGCGAACGACCAGTTCCTGCCGCTGATCCTGTTCACGCTCGTCTTCGGCTTTGCGCTGACGCGCCTGCCGCAGGACAATCGCTCGGTGCTGGTGCGGCTGTTCCAGGCGATTGCCGACACGATGCTGATCGTCATCAACTGGGTGCTGTGGCTGGGGCCGATCGGCGTGTTCGCCCTAGGCTATGTCGTCGGCGCGCGGGCGGGCACGGCGGCGTTCGGCGCGCTGGTCCATTATGTGCTGGTACTGATGAGCGTCGGGATGGGCGTCTGGCTGCTCGCCTACCCGCTGGCGCGGATCGGCGGACGCGTGCCGATCGGCCGTTTCCTGAAGGCGACGGCACCGGCACAGGCGGTCGCGATCTCGACGCAAAGCTCGCTCGCCTCGCTGCCGGCGATGCTGAAGGGGGCGGGCGATGTCGGCGTGCCGGTGGCGACGTCGGGCGTGGTGCTGCCGATGGCGGTGGCGCTGTTCCGTGCGACGGGACCGGCGATGAACCTCGGCGTCGCGCTCTATGTCGCGCATGTGTTCGGCGTGCCGCTGGGGGCGGGGCAGATCGCGGCGGGGATCGCGGCGGGCGCGATCACGACGATGGGCGCGGCCAGCCTGCCGGGGCAGATCAGCTTCGTGTCCTCGATCGCGCCGATCGCGGTGGCGATGGGGGTGCCGGTCGAACCGCTGGCGCTGCTGGTCGCGGTGGAGACGATGCCGGATATCGTGCGGACGCTGGGCAATGTGACGATGAACGTCGCGGTGACCGCGACCATCGGCGAGCGCGTTGGGGGTTCGGCGACCAGCGAGGCGGATGTGATTCTCGCGGAAGGCTAAGAGGCCAGAAGGGAAACGTCATCCCAGCGAAGGCTGGGATCTCCCGGTAAGGGAGCGCGCGTATCGTCGCGGGAGACCCAGCCTGCGCCGGGGTGACGTTTGCGGCCAGCACCCTACTTCATCAGCACCAGCTCTTCCGCCATGGTCGGATGCAGCGCGACCGTCTGGTCGAACTGATCCTTGGTCAGCCCGGCCTTCACCGCGATCGCTGCCGCCTGCAAAATCTCCGGCGCGTCCGGCCCGATCATGTGCAGGCCCACGATCCGCCCGGTCGTCTCCTCGCAGATCATCTTGTACAGCGCGCGTTCGTTGCGGCCGGCCAGCACGTTCTTCATCGGGCGGAAGTCGGACAGGTACACCTTGACCGAGCCCAGCGTGGTCTTCGCCTCGCCCTCGGTCATGCCGACGCCCGCCATCGGCGGATGGCTGAACACCGCGCTCGGGATACAGTCGTAATCGACCGTCACGTCCTTGCCGCCATAGGTGCGGTCGGCGAACGCCTGGCCTTCGCGGATCGCGACCGGGGTCAGCTGCACCCGGTTGGTGACGTCGCCGACCGCATAGATGGACGGGCAGGTCGATTGCGCCTTGTCATCGACCTTCACCGCGCCCTTGTCGTCCAGCTCGACGCCCGCGCTCTCCAGCCCCAGCCCCTCGGTGTTCGGCACGCGCCCAGTCGCGAACATCACCATGTCGACCGTCACCGGCTCATGCCCCGACATCTTGACGGTCAGGCAGCCATCGTCGCCCTTCTCGATCCCCTCGAACTCGGCGTGGAAGCGGAACTCGATGCCCTTGGTCATCGAAATCTGCAGCAGCCGGTCGCGGATCGATTCGTCATAGCCGCGCAGGATGACGTCGGTGCGGTTGATCAGGATGACATGCGCGCCGAACTGGTGGAACACGCCCGCGAACTCGTTGGCGATATAGCCCGCGCCGGCGATCAGCACCCGCTTCGGGATCGCATCCAGATGGAACGCCTCGTTCGAAGTGATGCCATGCTCCGCCCCCGGACAGGACGGCACCGCCGGCTTGGCCCCGACCGCGATCAGGATGCGCTCGGCCGTCACCTCGCGCCCGCCCGCCAGCTTGACCGAATGCGGACCGGTCACGGTCGCGCGTTCGTGAATGATGTCGACGCCGTGATTCTCCAGCGTGCTGGTGTACGCGCCGTTGATCCGGTCGACCTCGCTCAGCACATTGTCGCGCAGCCGCGGCCAGGAAAAGTCGCATTGCGGCGGCACGTCCCAGCCGAACGCCTTCGCATCGCGCAGATCCTCGGCGAAATGAGCGCCGTACACCAGCAGCTTCTTCGGCACGCAGCCGCGGATGACGCAGGTGCCGCCGACGCGATACTCCTCCGCCACCGCCACCTTCGCGCCATGCGCCGCCGACACGCGGGCGGCGCGGGTGCCGCCCGATCCCGCGCCGATGACGAAGAGGTCGTAGTCGTAATCGCTCATGCAAGTCCTGCCCGTGCCAGAAGGTCGTTGGTCGACGCATCGAACGTCTGACCACCCTGATCGGCTGCCTTCGCCATTTCCTTGCCCAGCTCGACACCGAACTGGTCGAACGGGTTGATGCCCAGCAACGCGGCATTCACGAACGTCCGCGCCTCATAGAACGCGATCAGCGCCCCCAGCGTGCGCGGGTCCAAATCCTTCAGCAGGATCGTCGACGACGGCCGGTCGCCGGCATAGGCGCGCGCCGGATCGGCATTGGCCTTCCCCGCCATCAGCGCCGCCCCCTGCGCAAAGGCGTTAAGCAGCAGCTGCCGGTGATGCGCCGGGTCGAGGGTGTCGCCCGCCTCGACCACCGCGACGAATTCCAGCGGCACGATGCGCGTACCCTGATGCAGCAGCTGGAACACCGCATGCTGGGCATCGGTGCCGACCCCGCCCCAGGTGATCGCCGCCGAATTGCGCCCCAGCGGCTCGCCGGCCGCCGTCACCGACTTGCCGTTCGATTCCATCTCAAGCTGCTGGAGATAGGACGGCAGCAACCGCAACCGCTCGTCATAGGCAAACGTCGCCCGCGTCTCGCAACCCTTCACCTGCGAATAATAAAGGTCGGCAAAGGCCGCCAGCACCGGCGCATTCTTCGCCGGTTCGCTCAAGCGGAAATGCCGATCCATCTCGGCCGCGCCTTCCAGAAGTTCCTCATAGGCCTGGAACCCCAGCGCCAGCGCGAACGGGAACCCCAGCGTCGACCACAGCGAATAGCGCCCGCCGACCGACTCGGCGAACGGCAGCACGCGGGTTTCGTCGACGCCCCATTCCACCGCGCGGTCGGGCGAGGCGGTCAGCGCGATCACGCGGCCATAAGGGTCCTCGACCCCGCCCTCGCGCATCCACGCCATCGCCGATTCCGCGTTCAGCATCGTCTCGGTCGTGGTGAAGGTCTTGGACGCGACGACCAGCAGCGTGGCGGCGGGGTCGAAGCCCTTGACCGCCTCTTCCATCGCCACGCCGTCGACGTTCGACACGATCGCCACGTCATACTTGTCCTCGTCACGCCCCAGCGCGTCGAAGATCAGGTCGGGGCCGAGCGCCGACCCGCCGATGCCGACATGCAGGATGTGGCGTACCGGCCCGAACGCATCCGCCTCGATCGCGTCGATCACCTGCCGCATCCGCGACTGGAACGCGCGCGCCTGTGCGACATCGTCCGGGTTACCCTCGCCGCGCTCGGCGGTATGGGTCGCAGCGCGCCCTTCGGTGACATTCACCACCTGCCCGGCGAACAGCGCGTCGCGCTTCGCCGCCAGCTCCATCGTCGCGGCCAGCCCGGTGAACGCGTCGATCGCCGCATCGTCCAGATGGGTCTTCGCGAAATCGAAATGCAGCCCGCCGACATCGACGGTCAGCTTGGCCAGCCGGTCGGGATCCTTTGCGAACAATTCGGTGAGCTTCGTGCTGCCAAGCCCCTCGATCGCGGACCAGTCCTGCATCGCCATATCGTCCCTCGTCATGTCGTCGGTTAGGATGCCGTCGCCCTAGAGCTGACCAAGGGGGCAGGTCCACTCCCTTCTATCGTCATGCCGGCGCAGGCTGGCATCTCCCTGAGCATCTCGATACGCCTGCCCGATGCGCGGGGGCTGGACCTACATCATGGCGAACCGCCGGTTCGGCATGACCTATGTCGGGGTGACGGCCGACCTTGCCGCGCGGGTGTGGCAGCACAGGCGGGATAGTGGGTCTGCCTATTGCCGGAAGTACGGTATCAGGACGCTGGTTCTCGCGGAAAAGCATGATGATATCGAAAGCGCTATCCGGCGGGAGAAGGCGCTCAAGGCGTGGCGGGCCGAATGGAAGCACCAGTTGATCGCAGACGCCAACCCGGAATGGCGGGATTTGTTCGACGACATCGTTTGAGCCGAGAAAGACCCCAGCCTGCGCTGGGGTGACGTAAATGGGAAACGGCCCTGCCCCAAACCTCACCCCAGCGAAAGCTGGGGTCTCCCTCGGCTCCTGCCCGATCACCCGACAAACCCCCACC